>JANNPM010000096.1:0-10056 GCA_031400145.1 Chryseolinea sp.
GGTACGGCAGAGACGGAGGCAGGTGAGCTGTGGGATATCTATAAACTTGATGTCGTTACGATACCAACCAACCGTGCCGCTGTACGCAAGGACTATGATGACCTGGTTTATAAAACGATGCGTGAGAAGTTCAATGCTACAATCGATGACATCGTGAAGTTGACAGAATTGGGCCGGCCCGTGCTCGTTGGTACCACGTCTGTCGAAATCTCAGAACTCGTCAGCAGGCTGCTGCAGCTCAGGAAGATCAAACACCAGGTGCTAAATGCCAAGCAGCATCAGCGCGAGGCAGAGATTGTTGCCGAGGCCGGCAAGCCCGGCACAGTGACCATTGCCACTAACATGGCAGGCCGTGGAACAGATATTAAGCTGACGCCGGAATCCCGGGCTGCGGGTGGGTTAGCGATCATTGGGACCGAGCGCCACGAATCACGACGTGTAGACCGCCAGCTTCGGGGCCGTTCTGGCAGGCAGGGTGATCCTGGTACTTCACAGTTTTACGTTTCGCTTGAAGATAACCTGATGCGGTTATTCATGCCGGAGCGCATTGCGCGGGTAATGGACAAGCTTGGGTTGAAGGAGGGAGAGGTGATCCAGCACTCGATGGTGACAAGCTCCATTGAGCGCGCACAGAAAAAGGTGGAAGAGAACAACTTCGGAATCAGGAAGCGGCTGCTCGAGTACGATAACGTCATGAATTCGCAACGTGAGGTGATCTACAAACGCAGAAGAAATGCATTGTTTGGCGAACGCCTTGAGCTCGATATACTCACAATGCTTTTCGATACCAGCGAAGACATGGTGATCAACGCAAAGAATGCGACTGATTATGAAAGCCTGCGGCTAAATGCCCTGAGCATACTGGGTATCGACTATGAGATCTCCAAGGAGACATTTGACAAAACTGATCAGGCTAAGCTAACCGATGATCTGTACAATACTGCGCTGAACCATTATCATAAAAAGAACAAGCTGATCGCTGAAAAGGCGATGCCGATAGTGAGAGATATCTTCAGAACGCGCGGTGCGACGGTCGAGAATATTCTCGTGCCTTTTACTGATGGCAAGAAGCAAATTGGCGTGCCTGCGAATCTGGCCAAAGCCCTTGAATCAAATAATGCGGAGTTGATCAGGTCTATGGAAAAAATGATCGCCCTTGCCATTATTGACCAATTGTGGAAGGAACATTTGCGTGAAATGGATGACTTGAAACAGTCTGTGCAGAACGCAGTGTATGAGCAGAAGGACCCATTGCTGATCTACAAATTTGAAGGATTTGAATTGTTCAAACGATTCATTGCAAAGGTTAATGAAGATACGATTTCATTTTTGATGAAGGCTGATATCCCCGTGCAGCAACCGGATCAGGTGCAGGAGGCACGGGCGACGCGCTCAAAAGTAAGGCTAAACGAGCAGAAAGAGGAAACAAAATCATTACTGAATCCGGGGGGCGGAGAGCGTGCGCCGCAGGCGCAGCCTAATCGCCCCCCACAGGAGAAAGTTATGCCAGTGAAGTCGGAAAAACTCGCTAACCGCAATGACAAAGTGAGTGTTCAGTACACGGATGGGAAAGTTGTTCGGGACGTGAAGTACAAGAAGGTTGAAGACGATATTTTGAATAATCGATGTATCATAATTGAATGATTATGAAACAGGCTTTCGGAGTATTATCGGCTTTCATTACAGGAATGATCGTTGTTGGATGTGCCACAACCAAGGCGCCTACCGCGATGACGACGCCCAGCTCGAAGTATTCAGAAGACCTTACAATATGGCGGCCGAAAGCTGATCCTGTAATCGCCCCCACTATAACGAGCGGCACGCCTACCGGCGGACGCAAACAAACTCCCTATGTAGAGCCGAAGTTTGCCGTTAACAAGAAGCTTGATGCCATTTTGGATAGCATTGATTATTACAATGTGAAGCGAAATTTTATCGACGGGTTTACCATACAGGTCTATTCTGGCTTGAAAAGGGAGGATGCGCTCAATGCCAAGAAGCAAATCGCTGAGGCCATGCCTGACCTTCAATCTGACGTTCAATATTCTCAGCCCAATTTTCGCGTAAAGGTCGGCAAGTATTTCAGCCGAATCGATGCGCAGAAGGATTACACGCACGTAAAAAGGTTATTTCCGACGGCTATTGTTATACCTGATAAGGTGGCGATAAACTGATCGGGTATGGGCTTATTGAACAAGCCTCGCGCCAGTCATGGACCTACGCCATTTTCCGGAATGCTGCGCGCGGGTTAGCAGTCTAATCCTTCGCTGCCCGCAATGAATTTATCCATCCGGCTATCTTCAGCGCTTCGTCCTTGGGTACCTGAGGCATCGGCGCCATCGGTGTTTCGTGCTCTGGCCAGTTCTTGGGCTCGGGATTGTAAATCAGCTGTACAATGCGCTCATTTGAATATTTACGCTTTGCAATGTCAGCGAACGCAGGTCCTACCTGCCGCTTGGTTGTCTGGTGGCAAGCGGTACAGGTGTTCCTTACCAACAGCGGTTCGACTTCTGCATAGGTCAACAATTTAGCTCCAGCAGATGTCTTTCCAGCCGGTCTAACTGGCGCCGCCGCTTTCGCGGACGTGGATCGCTTCAAGCTCAATTCCGAAGGCTGCAGCTTTTCACCGTCAGGGATGTTATTCAACGTATAATATCCCGTTTGATGCAAAACCGGCAAACCGCTGGCTGAGCGTATACCGGCCACGTTGAGCTCGTGCAGGTAATATTGTCTCAGATTATCAATTACTAACCGGACACGCATCCCGTCATCCGAAACCTTTACCCCTTTGATTGCAAGCTTTTGTTCATTCACAGTAGGACTTCCATAAACGGGATGGTACTTGTATATGTAGCTTCTTCCGATATATGCATCTAGGTTCTCCGCAGTATTTTTGTCAACGGGTAGGGTAAATTCAATCTCGAAGCCATCAGGTTTTGCACTCACCGTCTTCATTTCCATGGGAACCTTCCCCGTCCAAATCAGCTGCTGTAAGCCGGAGGTGGCAGTTCCCGCGGAACCCCAGCCACGATTAGTAAGCCCTGCAAACATTGAGCCGTCGTGGCCCCAGTTCATTCGCAACACGCCAGACTGAAAGCCCGATCTGAAATCAAATGCGACACCCTGAAATTCTCCTTTCACCTTTTCCAGAACTACTCTGACCACTTTGCTCTGTCCCTGGTCACCAACGAAGATCTGGCCTGCGAACGGTCCAAACTTACCATTCGTATCGTCGCGTATAAGCTCGGCGTTGGATATACCCAATACACCATGGGGAAGTATTATTGCCGGTAGTCTTGTTTCCGGAAAGTGTTCCTTCATCTGATAAAAGAAGTCGGGATCCTTTTCGTCCGGTATGTTTTCCGGCTTAATGAAGCTGCCTTCTTTCTTTATTTGCCTTGCATCTACCTTAGCATTTAGCTGTGCCGTGGTGATCTTAACCGGAGAATTAGGCTCGTTACTCCAGCGAAGTCCTGCGGGGTGGCCGGTAAAGCTTCCCTTCGTGAGGTGGTAAATTGCGCCCGATCCCTGCCAGTCACCTTGATTGTCGTCATAGAACAACTCACCGTCAAACATTCCGAGGCCGCAGGGAGAACGCATACCGGTGGCCCACGGCTCCATTTTTCCATCAGGATGTATCTTCATAGTCCATCCTCTCCAGGGCACGCGGCTTTCGCCGCGCCACCATTCCTCATCACCGAAGGCTACGTTCCCGGTTACAAAGAAGCTGCCATCGGGCGCAATCTTAGGGCCGAAGGTGTATTCATGGTAGTGGCCTGACAGTGGCCATGCATAAACCGTTTCGTACACGTCTGCCTTGTCATCGCCATTTGTGTCCGAAAGTCTGGTCAGTTCTCCGCGCTGCGCCGCATACAATGATCCCTGTGAATAGGCAAGTCCCAACGCTTCGTGCAATCCCGAAGCATACAAAGTGAATTGTGGAGATGATCCGCTTTGGCTGCTTGCGTTTTCAACCAGCCATACGTCACCACGGCGCGTAGCCAGTGCGATGCGACCATCTGGCAATGTAGCCACACCGCCCACTTCCAATAAGATTCCTTCCGGGGTGGGTATCGTCAAAATTCTGTAATAATCTCCTTCCTGAGGGGTCTTTGAGGAACGCTGCGCCTGAACTTCGCCTGTCAGCATAAAGAATACGCTAAGGATAGAAAGGTTGAGTATCGATTTCATGAGCCTGATCAATCTAAGAGAGGTTACCAGATAATTGAATATTTAATGCTGCTGCCGACAGGTACAATGAGTTCCTTCATTCCATTGACCTCTCTGATAACCGGCTGTGCGCCACTTATCCTGATGTAGTATTGCTTGTCATCCAATGAGTACAATCCATCTTTAATCGCTTCAATTTCGTGACCTTCGCCAAGCTTATAAAAGAGGCTCGTCTTTTCGCCCCTGTTCTTGATGGTTAGTTCATGCGTAATCGCCCGGTCGTTGTCGTCCGGATAGATTTTATCCTCCACCTGAAGACCCTGGTAAATGTATTTGAATACCGGTCGGCCATTCGCCTCGATGACATATCCTTTACTGCGCAACTCACCTTCCTCTGTCACGGCATCTCTAGCGATAAAGGGGAACGGATCTTTTTCCGTTGCAAGAAATGCAAGAGGCTGACTGTTGAAAAGATATTGGACAGCGCCACGTGGCCGAAATGAACCGTCGCCGCGGTCGTGCCACATTGGTGTTGCGTCAACAAAGCCGCCATGCCACGCACATACCACGTTACCCGATTTCAAATCATAGATGTAATGCGTACCACTGGGGTCTCCAACGCCGATTGTATGCGTCAGGCGCTGCCTGCGGTCACCCTTAAAGTCAAAGAACGCGCGCAACAATCTGGGTTCGCTCCCGGCATCCAGATATATTGGAGAGACCGGGCTGTCGTCGGAGGGTAAAGAATTAAAGGCATGCAACGCCTGGGGATAGGTCGTGGCGCTTTCAACAAAGAGTCCGAGTCGCGGCGGCATCCACGACGCATCTTTATAGCTATATATTTCAAATGGAAGTATTCCAGCCTTCAAGGCTATCCAACCAACTTTATTTTCAAATCTGTCAGGGTGCTGAGCATTTGTTAATTGCTCTTTGTTGATAACCAGTCGCCCGCCGCCGCTGTGGACGAAGGTGAACTTATAGCTGCCATCTTCCGGTACATGGATATTGCCTGCAAATGAAACTCCGTAGGCATTTTCGTTTGCGAGTACCTCAGCGGTAAGTTCAAGTGTTGATCCGCTGGCTACCGGCTGCAACGAAGTGAAATCGGAAATAACCTTAAAGTTGCCATTGTATACTTTGTAGGTGATGTCACTCAGAGAAAAAGTCACCTCTTTCATTAACCGATAGCTGATATTTCTTAGAGCCACAGGCCCATGGTCCCCCTGGATCAATAGCGGTCCCGTTGCTTTCTCATTATCTTCAATAGGTCCACCGGTGGGCAGGGGCACTTCGACATTATCATGGATCTTGATGCCATTTAGTTTTACAGAGACGAAACGCGCATTGGCGATCTTCTGACCGGCATTGTTAAACCGGGGGGCGCGGAACGATATGCTGAATTTTTGCCAGAGACCCGGCGCCTTCGCGGGGTTGCTTAACGGGGCCTTGCCCATATAGATTTTTCCATCGTCCTTTTCCCAATTTCTGTAGATACCTCCGATATCGGAAAAAGCGGGATGTTTAACCCCCCAGCTGTCGCGCAACTGTATTTCATAACGTCCTTGCAGGTAGACACCCGAATTGGATCCTTTGGGAAGCATTACTTCAAACTCCAGCTCGATGTCGCCGTGCTCAAACAACGAAACAAGATTATCCTTTTTGGTATCATCATTCATGTTCAAAAGAATTCCCTGGCCTGGCTGGAAGGTGACGGGCTGCGGGGGTGGCGGCGCCTCCTTTCCTTTAGACTTCCTATTTTTCTTTTTGTCCGTTTCAGCAGGCGATTCCGGATGATGATGGATGTCGATTGTTGGATCCATAGTCACATTCCCGACAATTTGCCAGTTGCCGGCTTGGGGCTTGAAGTCAGACATGTCGGACAACTGCAGGGTTTTGATGGAATTATCCTGTGACATGACCACGGACAAATACATACTCATTCCGATGATTAAAATGACGCGTGTTATGATGTGCATGACGAATATTGATTCAAGGGGCCGCAAATATCCGTTGATCAGTTCTCAATACCAAAGATTGATCTTTGAATACTATGTTAACGGCGTGGTCCAGTCTCACCCGCATTTCGATTCTAGCCTGCTAATGGATACATTTGTGGTTAAATTCACGTAAATGACCCTCCTTGAGCGTATCAGGTTTCTTTCCACGACATTTAGTCACGATACCGTTAAACTTCGCCGGCATTTACATGCAAACCCGGAATTGTCCTACCAGGAGCATGAGACGGCAAATTATGTTGCTGAACAATTGCGGGCCTTTGGCATCGAGACAATAAGGAGCGTTGCAGATACGGGACTGATAGCGGAGATCAGGGGAAAAAGTCCCGACCGCAAGACGATCGCTTTGCGCGCAGATATGGATGCGTTGCCTATCCAGGAAGCCAATGATGTCTCCTATAAATCAAAGAGACCAGGCGTCATGCACGCCTGCGGACACGACGTCCATACGTCGTCATTGCTTGGCACTGCGCGAATTCTGCATACGGTACGGGAAGAATTTGAAGGGACGATCAGATTCTTGTTTCAGCCCGGTGAGGAGAAAAATCCAGGGGGTGCTTCCTATATGATCCGTGATGGGGCGCTTCAGCACCCAGCTCCGTCAGCGATCATGGGCCAGCACGTTTTCCCATTGCTTTCTGCGGGTAAGATCGGATTTCGTGAGGGTATGTACATGGCCAGTGCAGATGAGATATACTTAAGGGTGATTGGAAAGGGAGGCCACGGCGCCGCGCCGGATCTTTGTATTGATCCTATTGTTATTGCGTCACACATTATCATAGCTCTCCAACAGGTTATCAGTCGCAACGCGAATCCACGGCAGCCCACCGTGTTAACTTTTGGAAATATCATCGGACATGGTGCTACGAATGTCATTCCGGATGAAGTGAATATTGCAGGCACGTTCAGGGCCATGAACGAAGCGTGGCGGGAATCGGCGCTGACCAAAATAAAGAAGATGGCAGAAAGCCTGGCCGAAGGGATGGGAGGTAAATGCGAAGTGGATATTTCACGGGGATATCCCTATTTGGAAAACAACCCTGAGCTTACACGCCGGATTCGCGAATCCGCAGTTGAATATGTGGGTGAGGAGAATGTAGTTGATCTCGATATTTCGTTAGGCGCTGAAGACTTCGCCTATTATTCACAAATCGTTCCTGCGTCGTTTTACCGTCTCGGTACGCGCAACGATGCCAAAGGAATTATCTCTTACGTCCACACTCCGACTTTTGATATTGACGAAGACGCGCTGGCCATTGGACCTGGTCTGATGGCCTGGATGGCGGTGAAGGAAATGGCTTATTCCACCGTCACCGACTTCGCCAGATTCCTCGGCTGATCAACATTGCATTTGCGTAGAACTGCGATATGGTATGACAGCAGCTGCAACGGGATCACAGAGATGAGTGGCATAAATGCCTCATGCACCGCCGGCACTTCGATCACGAATTCGGCCATCGGTGGTATCGTAGCATCGCCTTCGGTGATGACGGCGATGACACGCCCCTTGCGAGCCTTTACTTCCTGAATATTAGAGACAATTTTTTCATAGGAGCTGTCGCGCGTGGCAATAAAGACAACTGGCATGTCTTTATCGATCAATGCTATCGGTCCGTGCTTCATCTCTGCTGCAGGGTAACCTTCCGCATGGATGTAGGAGATCTCTTTAAGCTTCAACGCGCCTTCCAGGGCAACAGGGAAATTATAGCCACGTCCGAGGTAAATAAAATTCAGCGCATCTTTGAACTCCATCGCGATATCCTGGATCTGGTCATTTAGCTGAAGCGCCTTCTCGACATGACCCGGGATGCTCTCCATCTCTACAAGAAGCTCGTGCAGCTTTTGTTCCGTGATAGTTCCTTTCCGTTGTGCGACGGACAAGCCAATCATGGTGAGTACAGTAAGCTGCGCTGTGAAAGCCTTTGTGCTGGCAACACCAATCTCAGGACCTGCATGTGTATAAGCACCCGCGTGTGTCGCCCTGGCGATCGAAGAGCCGACAACATTGCATACACCAAAAATGACTGCACCCTTCGACTTTGCCAGTTCGATGGCTGCTAATGTATCAGCCGTTTCCCCGGATTGTGATATCGCCATAACGACGTCGCCTTCCCGAATGATCGGATTCCGGTAGCGGAATTCCGATGCGTATTCTACCTCTACCGGAATACGGCAGTATTCCTCAATGAAGTATTCGGCCACAAGACCTGCATGCCAGGATGTTCCGCAAGCTACGATCACAATGCGGTCGGTATTAACAAGTTTATTCATGTACTCACGCAATCCGCCAAGGACGAGAAGACCTTTACGCGAATCCAACCGCCCCCGCATGCAGTCTTTTATCGAGCGCGGCTGTTCGAAAATTTCTTTTAACATGAAATGGTCAAATCCACCTTTTTCGATCGCCTCGAGTTCGAGATCGATTGTCTGAATGTAGGGGTTCAGCGGCATGTTCGCCGTCGTCTTTATACTAAGCTTGCCGTCCTTGATGTGGGCGATCTCCTGATCGTTCAGATAAATTACTTCGTTAGTGTATTCAATGATCGGCGTAGCATCTGACGCCATAAAATATTCATCTTTCCCGACACCGATAACGAGTGGGCTACCTTTTCTCGCTGCAATCAGCGAAGTGGGATCTTCTTCTGACATGACCACAATGGCGTATGCGCCTACCACACGAGTTAAGGCCAGCCGGACAGCTTCAAGCAAGGTGCAGTCGTTGTGAGATTTTATATCTTCGATGAAATGTATGAGTACCTCGGTGTCGGTGTCACTCGAAAATTTGTGACCTTTATTGATGAGCTCTTGCTTGAGCGCACTATAGTTCTCAATAATCCCGTTGTGGATGATTGCCAGCTTCTTGTCGGCAGAGTAATGTGGATGGGCATTCCTGTCGTTGGGCTCACCGTGAGTCGCCCATCGGGTGTGCCCCATCCCGATCGTACTGTGCATCGACTTGTCCCTGATGAATTCTTCGAGCTCAGTGACTTTGCCCTTTTTCTTGTAGACGCTTAATCCACCATTTAGCAGCGCGATGCCTGCGCTGTCATAGCCACGATATTCGAGGCGTTTTAAGCCTTTGATGATAATCGATTCCGCCTGGCGATGGCCAACGTAAGCAACTATTCCACACATGGAGATATTTATTGTGCTGTTAAAAGCTTAGTATAATAGACTGCAGGTTGATTCCGGTGGAGGGAATACACTGGCTAACCCATAAGTTCATTATACAGGTTGTAGTAAGATTCGGTGGAGTTTTCGTCATTATCAAACGTTTCAACCTTTTTCTCTTTGTTCTTTTTGAAGAGACCTTCAAGTTTTTTGTTTTCTCCAGCAACGATTACGGCATCTGAAAATTCCATACCAAGCTTGATGAAACCTTCGAAATCTGCAGACTTCAGGTTGCCAAGCATATTATCTTCAATGTCAATCATCTTGACCTTGTCCATAATGTCTCCTTTAAACTTGTGCGAGAATGAGTTATTGTAGATAGTGAAAACTGTTTTTGCATTTTTAAATAACGGGTCATTCTTGTAGGTGGTCTTCAGGTACAATGGAATAAAGCTGGTAATCCAGTCATTACAATGGACAACGTCAGGAGCCCATCCCAGTTTACGAACGGTTTCAATTACGCCTTTGCAAAAGAAGATCGCGCGCTCGTCGTTGTCTTCATAGAAATTGTTCTCCTTATCGTGAAAAACCGACTTGCGGTGAAAGTAATCTTCATTGTCTATAAAATATACCTGAAGCTTCGCATTCGGTATAGATGCAACTTTTATGATCAATGGCTTTTCCTCATCACCAACCGCAATATTTATCCCCGACAACCTGACGACTTCATGTAACCTGTTCTTACGCTCATTTATTATTC
>JANNPM010000099.1:0-5942 GCA_031400145.1 Chryseolinea sp.
AAAAGAATAGGGTAAAGGATAACGTCGACCCTTCTGTTCATCTCCATTCCGTGGTAAGAGTTATTGCTGTACACCGGATTATCCAGTCCCCAGTCTTTGATGCTGATTTTATGTTCCGGTACGTCCTTCTGTAAGAGGATCTGTTGAACTGCCTCACTGCGCATTTTTGACAGCCATTCATTGTATTCCTTTCCGCCAATGGGATCTGTATGACTGATGAGATAGATGTCGTATTTGTCCAGCAGATTAGGAATGGAGTCCAGCCAAAAGTATAGCTGCTCAATTTGCGGGTTATCAACATTATAACTGCCTCCGCCAAAATATATGCTTTTCCTTATCTCATCCTGGTGCTGGGCCTTACCCGCCACCGGGATAAATGATAGAAAGCATATCAGCAGAACAAGTTTCACATAGGAAATATAAGCATACCTTAGGTGGTAATCCATTGGTTCATGAAGTATTTGACAGGGCCGAGGTTAAGGTGCCTAGTATTGGTAAAGCGTTGATGATTGGTTTCAAGTGGTCAGCATGTTTTCAGTCCGCTGCTAAAATGGCGGCTAAGAGTTCTCTAACATCCCCATCAAATCCGCGAGCGTATTCGCCTCGCGCACCGGCTTATCCTTTCTCCACCGCGCTATCCGCGGGAACCGCAGCGCCACCCCGGACTTGTGACGGCTTGACTTAGCCATTCCTTCAAAAGCAATCTCAAAAACAAGTTCAGGCGCTACGCTTCTCACGGGTCCGAATTTTTCGATTGTGTGTTGCCGGATCCATCGGTCTACCTCGCGAATCTCGTCATCTGTCAGTCCACTGTATGCTTTGGTGAACGGCACAAGTTGCTCACCGCTCCACACCGCAAAGGTATAATCTGTATATAGGTTTGCGCGGCGTCCGTGTCCGCTCATTGCATAGATCATTACAGCGTCGATCGTTCGTGGATCAACTTTCCACTTCCACCAATCGCCCCGCCTGCGGCCGTCGCGATACATCGAATCCTTTCTCTTGAGCATGATGCCCTCGCTGAGAAGTTCGCGCGCACGTCCCCGCTCGCTGCGCAGCTCTTCCCATGATGAGAATGATATCACCGGCGATAACTTCAAACCAGGATGTCCCGGCGCACATATCTCTTCAAGTTTGTCTCGCCGGTCATCCATTCGCCAATGACGAATATCAATTCCCCCGCATTCGATTATATCGTATGTCACAAATGCCACGGGTGCATCGCGAAGTATCTTTGGGCTCAGGGTCTTCCTTCCGATCCTGGTCTGCAGCACATTAAAAGAAAGCGGCAGACCATTAGCGAAGGGCAATATTTCACCATCAAGCACAGTACCGTCCGGAAGCAGGTCGAGGAACGAAGCATATTCGGGATATTTGTCGGTTACAAGTTCTTCACCGCGCGACCATACGAAAAGAGTTCCGTTCCGCACGATCACCTGCCCCCGAATCCCGTCCCATTTCCATTCCGCCTGCCACTCCGCGGGATCGCCAAGAGTTTCAACATCTTCTTCTAACGCATAGGCGAGATAAAAGGGATAAGGCCGGGAGTAATCCTGCGTTTCTTCTGATAAGACAAGCGCGTTGTAAGTGCTTTCTGCCGGTGACCAGTTGCCCATCAGCCGGTGAGCTACTACGTTTTCTTTCACGCCGGCGTGCTGCGCTAGCGCCTTCACCATCAGGAGCTGCGATACCCCAACCCGAAAGCCGCCGGTGATGAGCTTATTAAATACGAAGCGGTCGGCTGTATCAAGCTTCATCCATGCCATCACTATCTTTTCACGCTTTTCATCAATCGAAAGAGTTTCAAGGTCCTTGATGAAGTTTACCCAGGAGGTCAATGTTTCATCCGACGTTTCAGATGGTGCGGGTAGCACCAACGTTATGGTTTCGGCGAGATCGCCGACAACGTGGTATGATTCCTCGAAAAGCCAGCCTGGCAGCGCAGAAAGTTCTGTGGCCCAGGCCGCAAGCAATGTGGCGTTTACGGATCTCTTGGGGCGTCGGTGCGAGAGTATGGCAATGGCCCAAAGCTTATCTGTGTCTGTCGCATTTTCGAAATAGGCGACTAACGCCTTGATCTTGTCAAGCGTTTTGGTAGTCTGATCCAGCGCAGTAAACAGTTGTGCAAAACGCTTCATGCTGGTTCAGTCTTAGCATCTTCAATATTGGATTCGGCGATCTCGGCCAGCTCACCTTCGTATTGGGTCTTCACATCCCTTGCCGCTAACCCGCGGCTCCTTAGCCAGCGCGCAAATATTTCTGTGTAGCCGTGCGTCACAAAAACTCGCTCAGCGCCGGTCGCTGCCACGGCCTGGTTAAGCTCCGGCCAGTCGGCATGATCGGATAGTATAAATCCCCTGTCGGCACCCCGCCTTCTCCGCGCACCGCGCAGTCCCATCCATCCAGAAGCAATACCAAGTGAGTAGGGATCAAATTTTCGCATCCAGGGTGTCCCGAGCGCGGAAGGTGGGCAGACCACTAAAGCTCCTTCAAATTCCTTCTTCTTCATCTCGACTGACACATAGGTGGTGGGCGGCAGTTCCATCGGAGTATTCCTAAAAAGGGCATTGATAGAATTAATTGCCCCGTGAACGAAGATGTTTCCAATTGTGCGGTCCACATTTCTCAAGATGCGCTGACTCTTTCCCAGCGCATAACCGGCCAGCAACGATACCTTTCCCTCCGATTGATTTTTACGCCACCACTGGTTGACCTGATCAAAAATTTCCTGTTGTGGTTTCCACTTGTAGACAGGCAGTCCGAATGTGCTTTCGGTAATAAAGGTATTGCATCGCACGGATTCGAATGGCTCCGAAATGCCATCAGCCTGAAGTTTATAGTCACCACTGAATACCCAAACTTCGCCCTTGTACTCCACCCTTATCTGTGCCGACCCTGGTATATGTCCAGCGGGGTGAAAGGAAAATTGCACGCCGTTGATCGTCACGGTCTGGTTGAATTCTACCGTTTCCAGATTATCTGTAAGATAAAGTCGATGCCGTATTACAGGTGCGGCCGCATGTGTGCAGAGGTAATATTGATGGCCCCACCGAGCATGATCTGCATGCCCATGCGTTATGAGTGCCCGTTTCACCGGCTTCCAGGGATCAAGGTGAACGTCTGCCTGAGGACAATAAATACCATCAATAGTAAACTCAAGTAAGGCCATATGCTTGCGTTGACATCAATAACAAAACAAAACCCAAAGTGGCCTTATTTTTATGAATAATCAGAGACAATTATCCAGCCATGGTCAACTCTATACAACTGCAATGCAACAGGCGCCTCGATGGAGAACCTGGCCGCCAGTGCAAACCAACTTTTAACGAAAATCCCTTTCACAACCCATGCTGACAACCTACATTTGCGCTTAAACGATAAAACAATGTTTCACCAATTTATAGGAGACGGAGCAAATGTATTTATAGCCATCTCTTCGGTAATAATCGGATTCGCCACAGCCCTGGGATTTGTAGATTTCAAGAGAACGACCAAAGGCGAAAAGGACGATCATTAAGGCGGAGCGTCGTGTAATAGAATTCAGACCTTGCTGTAAATAAGCCAGGCTTTTTTATGGGGGTAATTTCAATAAGGTGATTTGTAAAGGGATTGCCACTCTTCCCACTTTGTAGTCTTATAGTGGCCCTCACCAATAAATTGTACGATCGGGTGAAACTCGTCTGCCTTGCGGTATCCGGCGATGGGCTGTATCATCCGAAAATCTTCGTCAAGAAAAACTACCGTGGGATAGCTGAGCTTGTTGTTCATCAGTGCTGCTGCAAGTTCATGGTATCCCTTGCTTCCGCTTGGCACAAACTTAAAGGTCTTGCCATCGAACACAACATCCTCCTTCTGTTCGCCATTGAATTTTACCGCGTAGAACTTTTCATTTAAAAGTCTTGCTACGGCAGGATCGCCAAAAGTATTCTTATCCATTACTTTACACCATCCACACCAGTCGGTGTACACGTCGATAAAAACGGGACGCTTTTCAGTTTTCGAATTCTTCAAAGCCTGCTGGAAGGAGATCCACTTCACGCCGTCCTCAGCAGGGCCGCTTGCATTCTTAAGTGACGACATGGACGTTAGCATCAAAAAGATAAGACCGGCCACTGGCAAGAAGATAAATCGGGCTGCAGGTGTGATTTTCATGATATTTCGCTAACAACTATTGATACAAAAAGATTCTGAAATTGTAACCACCTTCAAGTACAGGTACTTATTTATTCCCCAATATGGACGATAGCACGACGTATTCTTCTGACTGTTCTGTAACTAATCCCTGCGCCTTTTGCGAGGCGCATCTTTTAGGTCGAAGTAGTCGCGATTGATGTTAAACATCAAAGAAAAACGATGTCTGCTAATTGTACCGATAGTTTCTTCCGATAGCGGAACACTATATCCATAAAACAGGTTTGCAAATCCAAATACGGACACGCCGATTTTTGGTGTAAGCATAACTGCCTGGCGGTTTCCACCTTCCCCATTGTAATTGTGATCAATCAAATAAGTTACATCCGCTGCCGCGCCAATTAGTCCGGCAGTCACTTCATAACCGATCTTGGGTCCTAGCAGCAGGTTGCTTTCGTCAATGAAAACATCAACTGTTGAATACAAACCGTGCGACAACAAAGTTAGGGGATGCCGGTATATGCTATGCAACTGGACTCCGACTTCTATGAATGCCCTGTCCATTGCTCCCACACCCACTTTTGGTATTATGCGTGCTTTGGTCCAGTATCGTTCGAACGGTGGGTGCTTAACGGAATCCGCCTGGGCGAATGACCCTTGTGCGTTCATTGTCAGCGCCAGCACAAACGAAACACTTGAAATGTTAACTCCGGTACGCATAGTAGTGCAATATAACTTCAATCGCCCGCTTAATGGCCTGGTTTATTGGGAAAAATTCCCGGCTGAGATCGGCATCAATTCCATGTAAGCGCATGTAAAACTGATTTATAACTGGAATACCAGCGCCTTCGGTGACCTTTAACGCGGCGCTTTCATATTCGTGCGCCTGCTCGCGCTTGATTATCGTACATGTCACCAGCTCGGTCTTATTATACTTATTCATTCTTGCAGAATACCCGAAAAGCCTGCAAATGAGGCCACGGTGCTTGTATTCAGAACATAAACCCAAACCTGCCTGCGCAGGATTTAATATGGCACATATCGTTGACGAATTCGAAGTTACGTTATCCAGCCAATCGTAAGCGCAGTCTTGTACATACAAAAAGTGTGCGAAAGGCATAAATTCGAGAATGGTAGCCTCAATATCTGCTTTATAACAACATTTGCCGCAGCCCATGGCGCATGTGAGCGTTGACCAGGATTGGAACCCGGCGATCTCAGCGTCCAGTTGTTCAAATAGGGCTTCAACAGCTTTTACCTTCTCCAGCAACATCCGACAAATGTAAAACCTTCTGAGGCATTTCAGGTCACTGCATTATGTATAAGCTTGCCTTGCGCGGTCACCTATGGAAAAGAGCTGTAGCTTACGCTACAATTCCATCAACAGCGAATAAACTGCAGTCTAAAGCTTTTCACTTCTCACTTACTAGCGGATTAATAAGAGCGATTGAAGCTGAATAGTCCTTGATGATCTGCTCGTTGAGCCGATAATTGTAATTTCTACCCTCCTTTTCAGCATCTATTAAACCGGATTCCAACAGGATTTTAACGTGATGGCTGATGGAAGGCTGCGTAAGGTCAATTACGTCCTGGATTTCGCAACATTGCCCGCAACCTCCACTCTTGGAAATATACTGGAGGATCTTCAGCCGGTTGGTGTCGCCCAGGGCCTTGGAAATCTTCTCGATCTGCTTGAGACTTAGGACCATAATAATATATAGATAAATATAAATAAATCTATCTGCTATCCATACATCATTTTGCGCACAAAAGTTTCACGTATTTGGCGGTAGTTGCCCCTCGCCTCATAG
>JANNPM010000410.1:0-6442 GCA_031400145.1 Chryseolinea sp.
TTTCTCTGTTTCCAAAAGCCTTGTCACAATGTCTTGCTGACGCTTTAATAGTTGATCCGTTAACTGCTTGTTAACTAGATCCATTTCCGTTTGTTCCATCTTGCCAGGAAGATCACCGCCAGGCATTTTTCCGTCCTTCATCTTGTTCTGCATCTGCTGAAGCGCGTTTCTAATTCGCTCCTGCTCGGCAGCCATCTCAGCGAGCTCTTCCGATAATTGCCGTCCTGATTTGCCGCTGCCCTTGAGATCTTTGATACGCTGATTTAATTGTTGCTGCATCTGACCCAGGCTGGGCTTATCACCCTTCTTTTTTGACTTACCCATGGAGGGCTGCGCATTGGCCATCATCTCCATCATCATATCAAAATGATCGTCCAGCATCAATGCCAAATTGTTTATTGACGTCATAGTCGACTGCATCTCCCCCGAAGCCTGAGGTCTGCGGCGTTCGCGATTCGCTTCAATCACTTTATCGAGATGCTCATTTAACTCACCAATTTCACGCGTCACGACAGAACCCATGAACGGATCTCGCTTGCCAAGTGCTAATAAACTGTCTTCCAGTACTTTAGCGTCATCCTTCAACTTCAATTGACGCTGCGCTATACCATTGAATGCTGGATCGTTCTGGCTAAGTTCATTAAAGTTCTTCATAAGCAATTCCTCATCAAATGATAACTTGACAAGACCGTGAAGGATGTGGCGCAAAGTTTCCAGATTTTGCATGTCAATTTCCATTGACATGGTATTTTGTGATCCCTCCATCTGCTGCTGCATCTGTTGCATTTTTTGCAATGCCTTCTGCTGGGGCCCCTTGGCCTTCGATGGACTGTTTTGATCCAGCATTTCTTTGCTTTGTTCTTGCTGATCCGTCACGTTTTTGGTGTCTTCCTCCGATGGCAGCTCACCATCGTTTTGCAACTCATCCTCCAATGCCTTTAACTCATCAATTTTTCCTTTTGTCTTGTCAAAATCCTCCTTCAACTCCTGCTGCTCTGCTGCCAATTCCCCGCTTTCAGAGTTTTTCTCACCTTCTTTCTTTTCGCCTTCTTGGCCCTCCTGATCCGTTGCATCTTTTCCGTCTTTACCTTTGTCGCTCTCGGACTTGTTTGCAGATTTTTTGGATTTATCTCCTTTCTGTTCGTCGGTCTTCTCTGATTTTTCCAGCTCCTCCGTCTTTTTCAGGACAGATTCTTGCTTTTCCACCTGTTCCTTTAAATCCTGAATAGTTTGGTCAAGCTTGAAATCATACTGCAGCTGCTTAAAAAGTTCCAGCGCGCGTTCCAGTTCCTTCTCAAGGTTATTGGTATTCTGATTCAGCTTGTCTAAAATCTTCTGGATCTGAGATACATCACTATTTTCCTTTAGTAACTTTTGAAGCTCCTCAAACAGCTTTTTAGTCTCCTCATCCAACAGCTCGTCCATCAACTTTTGGATTTGTTCAGCCTTCTCACGAATTCGTTCGTTCTGCTCAGTAAAAGCATCCTTCTTCGCATCAAGAAGCCTGTTTTGATCCTTAAGCTCATCTACCATCTTGTCGAGACCCTGTTTTTGCTGTATGATGTCTTCCAGCATCTTCTTGTCCTTCCAATCCAGGCTCTGCTTTCCTCTTAATTTTTGATTAGCCTGTTCAATCTGATCCTGCAGCTTGTTCGCGTTGCCGACGCTCTGATCAATCTTTTGCTTTGTCTTTGACTGCGAACTATTTATTTCAGCCACCAGGTTATCGGCGGTCGGGACAAAAAAAGAATAAGCTGGTGTTTTGGTTGATTTGCTGCCGTTAACGCCATCATTGTCCCATACTTGCATATAGTATTCAAGACTGCTGCCCGGATCGAGTTTCAATGAATCCAATTTCCAGTGATAGAAAAAACTTTGCTGTGGCTGATTCTTTGATACGGGGATGTAGGAAATGTGAGATGCAATCTCATTTTTGTTGCGGTCTGTTATCGTATAATGCAATGCAAGCTTGCTCACTGCATAGTCATCAGCGACCAATCCGCTCAGAACAACCATTTTGTACAGCACAGAATCCTTAAACTGATTCAGCTGTATCTTGGGGAATCCATCCTTGATCACGGCAATGTGATAAGCGATCTTCTCTTTATTGCGGCTGCGCTCGTTCTCGAGCATGATCTCATAGTTATCTGGATTGTTAAACCCCTTTCCAAAAGTAAATAGCTGGTTGTCCGATTTGTGAAATCTAAGTGGCTCCTTTTCGGAACCAAAGGCGATCAGCGCATTCGTAGCGTTTGCCGTAGATAACAGCCATGAAACATAAGTGCCTTCCGGAACTTCGAGGTTACCGGCATTTACCAGCGATTGAGGCTTTCTCTGCAAGTAAGCAGGAAAGCGGAGCGCTACATCAAACTTTGCCAATTCGGGCCTGCTAGCGACCGTTACGTTAAATGGAGTGGAATAGAATCCTGCGGCCTCTATTTGAAATTCGAAACCTTCACGAATACGCTCTACGGTATGGCTGAACTCCCCTGCACTGGATTTGTCCAGCTTCAGGCGTTGGTTTCCCGTAATGAGGTAGGCATCTTCCGGCAAAGCACTTCCATCCATCCGAATTTTAAGCGTGAGATTTTCATTTTGAAAACCGTTGAGACTCTTGCTGTCGACCTGAAATTTGAACGGTGCCTCGGGAGAATAGCGGCGGGTGAAATGGACTAGCCTGTCAGTGCTTTGCGTGAGGATACTATGGTTGATTACCAATATGGCAACTATAACAACCACCGGGATAAGGAGATATTTTAGATATTTCCGGTTCTGACCCAGGTCGATGAAACCATCAAAGGAAACAGTCTCAAATTCCCGTGACTTTTGCTCTATGCTTGCATACGCAAGTGCCGAATTGCTTCGCACCGAGTTTAGCTGAATGAGATTCAAGAGACGGTCTTTGATACCTGGAACATAATTTCCAATTACACGGGCACTCTGTTCTTCCGAGAGACCGCGTTTCGCGAGCCACCATTCGAACGGCTGACGCAGAAAGCGGTAAAGGCAGAACCCTGCGATTCCAAAAAAGGTGAAAAGTATCAGAAAGCGCGCCCATGGACCGAGCCAAAGGTTGTACTCAAGGATTGCAGCCAGGACGAAATAGGAGAACAGAATAGAAAATGAGAGCAATGTACCTCTTACAAAGATGTTGAGGTAGTACTTCCTTTTAAATGATCGGATCTTATCCTGAATGCGCTCCACTCCTGCTCCCATATCGAATCAAGTTGATCTGTCTAAGATAAGGAGTCATGAGTCAAGAGTCAAGAATTAGTCAAGAGTCATGCGTTATGAGTTATGAGTCGATGCTTTTATTTGAATTTCTGCGATATTTCCGAACGCCATCCGGCAGTTCCACGACACGTCTTTCCGGCCATCCCATATTGCATCGACCTGATGGAAGGACCATTTATCGAATGTAATAAGGAGGTAATCAAGCCTTTTAGGTGTTCGCTGATTATATTTAAGCTTCATGGCAGGAAATTAAATACTAATACGACACTAAAACGTTGGAGGGCAGCACATTGGCGTTTGAATTGTACCTAAGCGGGCGGATGCCGCAAATCAATTACATGATCTTTAACTGAAGGACGAGAATAGCATGCACCTACCCCTTGATCTCACGATCGCCATCCCTGCCAAGAACGATGCTAAACTCCTCTCCGGTTGCCTGAAGTCCATCGGGAAGGATCTCGCGCGCGAGGTGGTCGTGATCGATTCGGGCAGTACCGATGATACCGCAGCAATCGCCCAGTCATTTGGAGCAAGGTTGATCAACTTCGACTGGGATCGCAAGTTCCCCAAGAAGCGAAACTGGTATCTCCGGAACCACACTCCCGCTTCCACCTGGATCTTATTTCTCGATGCGGACGAATACCTGACGGAAGCGTTCAAGACTGAGCTGCGCGAGAAGCTTAGCAATCAGGCAGTGGAGGGCTATTGGCTCAATTATACCATCTACTGGATGGGCAAGCAACTAAAGGGAGGCTATCCGTTGAAGAAACTCGCGTTGTTCAAGGTAGGTAAGGCGGAATACGAACGAATAGATGAAGACGGTTGGAGCAACCTGGACATGGAAGTGCATGAGCACCCGATCGTGACCGGTAGCATCGGGAAGATCGGAAGCAAGATCGATCACCGGGACATGCGTGGAGTCACCAGTTATGTGACCAAGCACGTTCAGTATGCTGCCTGGGAGGCGGCGAGATTCCAAAAGAATGCGAACGATGTGGAGAAGCGCAAGACATGGACCTTCATGCAAAAATTGAAGTACGGGTTCATTACCAGCGTGCTGATGGGACCGGCGTACTTCGTCGGCACTTATATCCTATATGGGGGATTTATCGATGGAGCCCGCGGCTTGTCATTCGCCATCATGAAAATGTCTTACTTTACGCAGATCTATACGAAGATCCGCGAAGAGAAGGATGCAGTTGGCGGATAAAGGCGCGGACTATGTTGGGAGGGTGCAACACTTCTTTCAGTTTTTACCGACTGCGAACTGCTCGCAGATCCAATGCTTGAAGCTTGCAGCCACATCCAGGTACTGGAAAATGATCGGATCTAAGCCTTAACTAAACGACATTGACAATCAGGCATGCACAACTCTTGACTCATGACTCTTGACTGGTATCCCACCCAAACTCCTTCTCAAAATACTCCACGACATGCATCTTCAACAGTCGCTCCTGCTCGACTAGATTGACGTTCGGAAGTTTTTTTACCATCTTCCAATGTGGCCAGCCGTCCTGATCGAGGCCCTCAAGCTCATAGTATCCTGAGAGACTCAAAACCTTACAGATGCCGATGTGCATCAGGTCCTGTTTCTCCTCCTTGCTGAATACTTTCTTGCCCTTGCCTAACTCCTGCACCCCAATGAGAAATAAAACAACATTAAGATCCTTCGGCTTCTTTCCAAAGATAGACTCCAGACTTACGAGCAGCGCAGCCCAGGTCCTTTCAAAATCAAGGTCACGCTTGAACATGATCGAGCTCCATTATCCGTTCCTTCATCCTGCTGCCGTATACATTAAATTCTTCTGCCAATCCCATTTTATTGATTTGTGTATATTCAAAAACCGTTAGCAAAGATATTCGAAATGAACAATTCCGTTACATCAACACTGATTCGTGACTTCGTTTCACTTTTTTTTCCACGCGCCTGTGTTGCCTGCAGCGATGCACTAGTGAAGGGTGAGGAAACAATATGCACGTACTGCATGCTGGAACTGCCAGAAACTACACATCATCTTAATCCGGACAATCCTCTGTTCAACCGGTTGGCTCCACGGATTCCCCTGAAGTATTGCATGGCTTGTTACAAGTTCACCAAGAATGGGCGCGTTCAGCATTTGTTGCACGCATTGAAATATAAAGGTCACGATGAGATAGGCATTACGCTTGGGAAAATCTATGCAGATAAATTGAAAGGTGCAGGAATTCAGAACGAATTTGAGATAATAATTCCTGTGCCGTTGCATCCATCGCGTTGGAGAAAACGGGGCTATAACCAAAGTGCAAAATTCGCCGAGGGACTTTCGGGTGGTTTGGCGATACCCTTTTCTGATAATATCATGGCGCGGAAGTTCAAAACTGAAACACAGACCCGAAAGTCAAAGCTGAGTCGTTGGGAGAACATGGGCGACGTATTTATAGTTACGCGACCGGAAGCGGTGAGTGGCAAAAAAGTGTTGCTGGTAGATGATGTAATTACTACCGGTTCGACGCTCGAAGCATGTGCGAATGAGCTTATCAAGGCGGGCTCATGCGAGTTAAGCATTGCCTGCATCGCGGAGGCGTAAAATAAAAAGAGCTCCCGTTGAAGGAGCTCTTTTCTATACTTGAAATGAGTTGCTGCTTAATAATTGGATCCAGCGCGGATCATGGCACACCGGAAACCGATCGTTGCCGTTGCTGAATCCTGGTCAAGGTAGCGTCTCGTACCTGGTGACATCCAGTACGCTACATCCTTCCATGAACCACCCTTGTAGACACGTGCCTTATCAGTGATCAAAGATGTAAATGCTTCAGGATTCTTTTCTTCGCTGTTATAGCCGGAATTTGTGCCGGATGCCGGATCAAGGAATCCATCGCGACGAATTGGGTTAAGATCATCGAAATCCTGGAATGACATCGGACGATAAATATCCTGCACCCACTCACTCACGTTACCGGCCATATTATATAGACCGTAATCATTAGGGGGATACTCGTAAATATATGAAGTAATAAGTGCACCGTCATTCAGGCGGCCCGCAATACCGGCGTAGTCACCGCGACCGCGTTTAAAGTTGGCGAGCATAAAGCCCATTTGCTTTCCATAAGGATTACGAACAGCATGTCCGTCCCATGGATAGATACGCTGATGGGTCTGCAACTCTTCAAGCCACTGAGTTCCGATCAGAGCCTGAGCTGCATATTCCCACTCCGCTTCCGTTGGAAG
>JANNPM010000196.1:0-7838 GCA_031400145.1 Chryseolinea sp.
TTCGCACCACTATCATTGCCGGTTATCCCGGTGAAACCGTGGCTGACTTCGAGGAAATGCAGCGATTCATTGAACAATCCCGCTTTGACAGGCTGGGAGTCTTTACCTACTCTCATGAAGAAAACACACATGCTTATTCGATGGTTGATGACGTACCGGAAGCCGTCAAACAACAAAGGCTCGAAGATATCATGGAGCTTCAGCAGAATATCTCCCTTCAACTCAATACTGACAAGATTGGAAAGACATTTAAAGTCATTGTGGACAGAAAAGAAGCCGGAACATTTATTGGCCGAACTGAATTTGATTCACCGGAAGTTGACAACGAGGTGATCATGGAAAGCCCCGACAATTATCTTAGAATCGGCGACTTCGTGGCAGTAAAAGTTTCGTCAGCGACAGAGTTCGATCTTACCGGAGCAGTGCTACCTTCCCCTAAGGTACAAAATACCAACCCAATCCTTTAAATTGACGTTATTCAGGAAATGGTAACAAGAACTTCCACCAACATGTGTTGTTAACATGCAGTCTGACAAAGTCTCCCTCGCTGACACGCGTTCTTTCAGTTCCTTTTTTCTTGACTATATTCAACAGAAGGAGACTCTCAAACCATTTTATAGCAGATTTCCGCTTCTTCAAGAGTTTGGTCAGCAAATAAAGGATAAACAGGAATCCTTCCGTACAGAAAACAGGAAAACGCTCGTGGACTCACTCCGGCGTCAATACCAAGGATTCAATACGTCACCGTCTCTTGCTGAAAATTTAACCCGGCTTGAACTGGACAACACCTTTACAATCACCACAGGCCATCAATTGAATATTTTTACCGGCCCATTATACTTTATCTTCAAGATCATTACGGTAATAAATGCCTGCAAAAAACTGAAGTCGGAATATCCGGATTATAATTTTGTTCCCGTTTTTTGGATGGCCTCTGAAGATCACGATTATGCGGAGATCAGCTATTTCAATTTATACGGCAAAAAGTACGTTTGGGCTACTGATCAACATGGAGCTGTAGGACGATTTAATACTAAAGGACTGGACAAACTTTCTGACGAACTGCCGGGCAATACGTCCATGTTCAAGAATGCCTATAAAGACCAGCCAAACCTCTCCTCCGCGGTGAGGCAATATGTAAATGAATTATTTGGATTGAAGGGACTTGTTGTGATCGATGCCGATGACAGATCTCTGAAGGCTTCCTTGAGAAGTGTCGCCATAAAAGATGTCACTGCACAAGTAAACAGACCGATCGTTGACAAGACAAATAATGAATTACAAGCATTGGGCTATAAAACACAGATCTACTGCCGCGATATCAACTTCTTCTATCTCGACGAAGGTATCCGGTCAAGGATTGAAAAAGAGGGCGACAGATTCAAGGTGCTGGATACCGACCTTACTTTTTCCCAAAAGGAAATAGAAAAGCTGATCGCGGATGAGCCCTGGAAGTTCAGCCCTAACGTGATTTTGCGGCCACTTTATCAGGAGATGATACTTCCAAATATAGCCTATGTCGGCGGCCCGGCGGAGGTTATATACTGGTTACAGCTTAAAGGTGTGTTCAGCCACTTTAAGGTTCCATTCCCAATGCTGATACCGCGAAATTTTGGAATGATACTGAGTCATGAAGTTGCACGAAAGTTCAAAAAGACCGGACTTACTTTTCAGGAGTTATTCGAAGAAAAGAATTACCTCTTCAATCATTGGGTTATACGGAACTCGACGCATGGCCTTACCGTTGGTAAAGAACGTTCCGGGATAAGCGAGCTCTTCGAAGATCTCCGGAAGCAGGCGGGGAGCATCGACCCAACCCTGGCTCCATTTGTAGCTGCGGAAGGCAAGCGCGCTTTAAACAGTCTTGAAAGGATCGAACGAAAAATGTTAAGGGCTGAGAAAAGGTTACACACAGACAAGCTGCGGCAGATCGGGTATGTCAAGGATGCCCTCTTCCCAAACGGCTCACTACAGGAACGGACGGACAATTTTCTGAACTTCTACCAGAAAGACCCCGCATTCATTGACCACCTGGAGCAATCCTTTGATCCATTAGATTTCCGGTTTAATTTATTATCATATCCTTCATGATAATCGCACAGGGAATGGCCATGTACTTGTTTCCTTGAATTGATGATACTTGGTCTGGCCATTCCATGTGACAACCAAAAACAATTATTGACAAATGAATAAGGAAGGCTTTCGCTCATTGTACCTGAAAAGGCGTCTAGCCCTATCGGAACAAACATGTTCGCTCCTCAGCCACACTATCCACGAAAGATTTGCCGCAAAATTCGATCCTTCACCGCTGAAAGTTTTGCATTCCTATCTTCCGATGACGAAAAACAAAGAGCCGGATACCTGGATAATCATAGACTGGCTTCGCATGAATTACCCGGACCTACGGGTCACACTTCCCAGGATTAATCACGCGAACGGGGATATTGAAAGCATTTTCTTCGACGACCGGTACCAGCTGAAGAAAAACAAATGGGGCCTGGACGAGCCGGACCTCGGCGAGGTTACACGTCCGGAGGATATTGAAATGGTTATTGTCCCACTCTTGGTAGTTGATAAGCATGGTAACCGGGTTGGTTATGGGAAAGGATATTACGACCGGTTCCTTTCAAGGTGCAGACCTGACTGCGTGCGTATCGGATTGTCGTTCTTCGAACCGGTCGATAGGATCGACGATATAAACCCATTCGACGTACCACTACATTATTGTGTTACGCCTTTGGAAATTTACACATTCTAGACTTCCGGCTCCTGCTGGCTAAGGCAATGAAATGAGCCAAGCCCCCAGATGACGTCTATTGAATCGAGTCCTATCACCTTCTTGTTCGGAAAGCATTGTTCCAGGATCCGCAAAGCAGCATCGTCATTTTTATCACGGAAGGTAGGAACGATTACATGAGCGTTGCTGATGTAAAAATTAGCGTACGAAGCAGGGAGGCGCATGCCTTCAAAAATTATTGCTTCAGGCATGGGCAACTCTATGACGTTTAATTGTTTGCCGCTCTCAAGGCGTAGCCTGCTGAGATCCCTGAGATTGTCACGCAATGGAACATAATTTACGTCCTGACGATTGGTTTCCACTACTGCAACAACAGTATCCTCGTTAACAAACCGCACAAGATCATCGATATGGCCGTCGGTGTCATCGCCTGCAATGCCCTCTCCCAGCCACAGCACATTGCTGACACCGTAAAAGTGCTGAAGATATTCCTCAATGGTCTTTTGCGACAGTTTCGGATTCCGGTTGGGGTTCAGGAGACAGGCGGTGGTCGTTATCACTGTACCCTTCCCATTGAAATCAACTGATCCCCCTTCCATTACGACGGGAGGATAGAACACCGGAAGATTGGATTGCTGTGCGATAAGCGTTGGGATGTTATCGTCAAGCTCAAAAGGAGGATACTTATTTCCCCATGCATTATAACCCCAATCGACCACGATCTTCTTTTGCTCCGCATCAGGATTGATAAGGAAGGCAGGTCCATGATCCCGGCACCAGGCATCGTTAGTGGGGTGAAGAAAGAATTCAACGTTATCAAGATTAGCTCCGGCGTTTTGGATACATCGCAGCGCTTTCTGCTTCATCTTTTCGTTCATCACGTTGATATGGACACGCTCGCCCTCCGCTATCGCTTTAATAAACTGTGCATATACAGGAAAGAGACTTTCGATCCTCCCGGGCCACGAAGCATCCTTGTGCGGCCAGCTCAACCAAGTCGCGGAATGTCTTGCAAACTCGGCCGGAAAAAAATATCCAAGCTCTCTGGGTGTCTGCGCATCCGAAATGCCTGACGTGCTAAATTCTAATCTGGTTTGCATTCGTTCTGCTTGATCGTTTATACGAGGGAATTCACGATAATTTTTTCGTAACCCCTTTTTCTGTTGTGATAAAGTAGTGCGGTGACACTACTCTTCGTCAATATACCTTTTCGTGATAGGTTGATACGAATCAATTCTACGATCGCGCATAAATGGCCAGTGCGTTCTGTAGCTTTCCGTCTGCTTCAAGTCAATTTTTTGAACATGTACTTCCTCCTTGTCATGGGATGCCAGGTAGATAACTTTTCCGAAAGGATTACTGACAAATGAGCCACCCCAGAAACGCATAGCTCCCTGCTGTTCAAATCCTACCCTGTTTACACTAACCACAGGTACGCCGTTGGCAATTGCATGACTTCGCTGAATTGTTTGCCACGCATTGTACTGCTCGAGATTTGTATCCTCATCCTGCGATGACGCCCAGCCTATGGCGGTAGGATAGAAAAGTATCTCCGCCCCCATCAACGCGGTGATCCTGGCACCTTCCGGATACCATTGATCCCAGCAGATAAGCACGCCGATGGTGGCAAATTTTGTCTTGAATACCTTGTAACCGAGGTCGCCCGGGGTAAAATAAAATTTTTCGTAGTAGAAAGGATCATCGGGGATATGCATTTTCCTGTACTTGCCGAGATACGATCCATCTGCATCCAGGACCGCCGTGGTATTATGATAAATTCCTGCAGCACGCTTTTCGAACAGTGACGCGATGATCACCACGCCTAATTCCCTGGCAACGGTAGACAACGTGTTTGTCGATGGTCCCGGTATGGTTTCGGCTAGTTTGAAGTTGTCATAGTCCTCCACGTCGCAGAAATACAATGAAGTGAATAGCTCCTGCAGGCAGATGATCTCAGCTCCTTGTGCAGCAGCCTCCCTTATTTTCGTGATTGCCTTTTGCAGATTATCTGCAGGAAGACTTGTACAGGACATCTGCACCAAACCCACATTTACAATTTTGTCCGCCACATACGTTCAGTTTAATGGTGCAAAATTAACAAGTTGGAGAAATGCGGGTGCACGATTAAAAAAAATCTCTGCCATTGCGGAAAGACGGACTGCTAAAGTCCCGTAAAGGAAGAAAGAACTTACGAGTTTAACGGGGACGTTCTTAATTTAAATAAACTGAACCCAAGTTTAAATTTCTTCCTGGGTCAGGTGAACGAATGACTCATCCTTAGCTTCCAGACAGGAACTGCCCATCAGCCAGGCATCTACAGCGCGGGCTGCTTCGCGCCCCTCTGAAATGGCCCAAACCACCAGCGATTGCCCTCTCCTGGCATCACCTGCCGCAAACACGCCCTCCAGCGAAGTCATATAATTCTCTGTCCGCAGGTTTCCGCGATCGTCTATCTCAAGGTTTAACTCTTCAACTAATCCGGATTTTTCAGCGCCTACAAATCCAATGGCAAGTAATGCCAGTGAGCAGGGCAACACGCGCTCCGTGCCGGGAATCTCTTCGAAGCCCATTTTTCCCTGACTGTTTACACCCCATTTGATCTCGGAGATCTTCAGCCCGGTTAGCCGTCCCATGTTATCGCCAAGAAATTCTTTCGTTAGGATAGCCCACTGGCGATCGACGCCTTCTTCGTGAGAGGATGAAGTCATCAACACCATAGGCCATAGGGGCCACGGATTCTGCGCAAGACGTGAGACTGGCGGCTTGCCCAGCAGCTCGATTTGTGTGACTGACTTTGCGCCGTGCCGGTTTGATGTGCCTACGCAATCCGAGCCTGTATCTCCTCCGCCAATAATCAGAACATTCTTGTCAGTGGCCATGATCTCACCAGAAAAAATCCGGTCCCCAGCAACTCGCTTATTTTGCTGCGGAAGAAACTCCATGGCGTAATGAACGCCTTTGAACTGCCTTCCCGGGATTGGCAGGTCACGGGGCGCTGACGCTCCGCCGCACATTACAATTGCGTCGAACTCATCCTTTAGATGTCTGGCACTTATGTTCACTCCTACGTGCGCGTTTGTCCGGAATATAATTCCCTCTTGCTCCAGTAGTTTGACGCGTCGATCAACGATAGTCTTTTCAAGCTTGAAGTCAGGGATGCCATATCTTAATAATCCTCCAATCCGGTCGCTCCGTTCGAAAACTGTCACCCAGTGGCCAGCCTTGTTTAGCTGTGCAGCCGCGGCCAGGCCCGCGGGTCCCGAGCCAACCACCGCGATGCGCTTTCCAGTCCTGTTTTTTGGTGGATGAGGTTTGATGTATCCCTTTTCAAAGGCCTGCTCAGCGATCGACTTTTCAATATATTCAATGGTAACAGGCTTATTGTTGATGCTCAGAACACAACTTGCCTCACATGGCGCCGGACATACCCGGCCCGTAAACTCCGGGAAGTTGTTCGTGCTGTTAAGCATACGGAACGCATCCTCCCATTTGCCCTGATAAACAGCATCGTTGAAATCCGGGATATTATTCCCTAGCGGACAGCCATTATGACAAAAGGGAACACCACAGTCCATGCAACGAGATGCTTGTTGTTTAACCTTTTCCTTATCAAGGGGAGTATACACTTCTTTATAATCCTTGAGCCGTTCCCTGATATCGCGTGACTTAGGCATCTCGCGATCGAACTTCATAAATCCATCTACTTGTCCCATCTATCTTCTTAAATCTATTTAACACTAACTTTTCTGGCCTTGGCTGATAATTTCGCGCTCTTTGCTTTTTGAAGCACTGCCTTATAGTCTTTCGGCATCACTTTAACAAACAGCTCCGACGCTTCTTCCCACTTTCCAAGCAGCCATTCCGCAGGATCGCTTCCGGTATACCTGAAGTGTTTCTCTATCATCGACTTTACTTCGGCCTTGTCTTCGGGTTCAAGCTGTTCGAGTTCTACCATGTCTTTATTACAGAGTCTTTCCAGCGCGTGTTCCGGGTTAAATACGTACGCAATACCACCGCTCATTCCCGCCGCAAAATTCCTTCCTGTCTTGCCGAGTACAACGACCCGGCCACCTGTCATGTACTCGCAGGCGTGGTCGCCTACGCCCTCCACGACTGTGGTGACGCCAGAATTACGAACGCAGAACCTTTCACCGGCCTGACCACGGATGTATGCTTCACCGGATGTTGCACCGTAAAACGCGACGTTGCCGACAATAATATTGTCTTCCGGTTTGAATGAAGCTTCTTTATCGGGATATACAATAAGCTTTCCGCCTGACAACCCTTTCGCGAAATAGTCGTTGGCTTCACCTTCCAGTTCGAAGGTCACGCCTGGGGCTACAAATGCACCGAAGCTCTGACCTGCGGAACCTTTAAACTTAAAATGAATAGTGTCTTCAGGAAGACCCTTGCCTTTATATTTTTTCGAAATCTCATTGGACAGCAGGGCGCCCGTTGTGCGATCGGTATTGCGGATAATAAACTTCTCCTTTACCGGCTCCTGTTCATCCAATGCAGCTCTTGCGGCTTCTACCAGCTTCCAGTCCAACACCTTTTCAAGCTCAAAATCCTGATCTATCTGTTTGTAGAGGCCAATATGTTCGCGTGCCGGCTCACGCATGAGCAGTGGTGAAAGATCCAGCTTGCGGATTTTCCAATGATCGATATCCTGGCGCACGCGAAGCATGTCAGCACGACCAACCATTTCATTGACCGTTCGAAATCCCAACTCAGCCATGACTTCGCGCAGGTTCTGCGCGAGGAAGGTAAAGAAGTTAACCACATGATCAGGATCACCGGTAAATAGCTTTCTAAGATCGCTATCCTGCGTGGCGATTCCAACCGGGCAGGTCCCGAGGTGGCAAACGCGCATCATAATGCAGCCCATCGCGACGAGCGGGGCGGTGTAAAATCCGAACTCCTCCGCACCGAGCAACGCGGCTATCACCACGACACGACCCGTCTTTAGCTGGCCATCCGATTGAATCCGAACGCGCCCGCGAAGGTCATTGGCAACAAGAGTCTGCTGGGTCTGCGCGAGGCCGATCTCCCAGGGAACGCCCGCGTGTTTGATGGAGCTGAGCGGCGACGCGCCGGTTCC
>JANNPM010000413.1:0-12814 GCA_031400145.1 Chryseolinea sp.
CGGCATGGACATCGTCAAGACCAACATCAGCAAGCTGGGCGGCGTCATCGACGTCCACAGCGAGCCTGGCATCGGCACCAAGATGACGATCACGCTGCCGATCACGCTGGCCATCGTGCTGCCACAGATGAAAATTCTTAAGGTAAAAGGAGTCGAATTTTTTATCCTTCACCAAAGAACTTCCCAGATAGAGCGTGAATTCGATACCGTCTGTCTTGTATTTTTCGAAGTAGTGTGGGAACATTTCCTGTGCGCCAACTTCAGCCTCATCCAGATAGTCGGCGATCATCATATTAATCATTCCCAGGCTTTCTTCGAACACTTTCCTGCGTTTGTACACCACGCCAAAAACCGGATCAAGACTGCTGCGATACTTCACAATGTGTTTGCCAAGCAGGGGATCCTCTTTAAAATGTTCTACCAGTGGGTTAATCTCAGCGCTTAGAAACTCCAACACGTTGCTTTCATCACCGGAGGCCAGTCCCCTGTTTATCTTCTGTAATTGTTCTTCTGTTCTGAAGATAACCTCCTCAACAATGGGCAGATTTTTCTGTCCGTTGATTTTTTGCAGTAAATCCTTCACCAGTTTAAGGTTCTGCTGTAAGTCTTTTTGTATGGCAATATTTCGCTCAGTAGACGAGTTGCGAACGTCGGCCAATCCGAACAATGGAAAAACATCCTTGAAAACAATTTCTTCAAGGGCGGCCTTTTCATCAACCCGACGCTTGTTCATGAGATTGATACCAGCCTCAAAGAAGCGCCACTGCACACTTGGGTGTATCGCGGTACACTCTTCCTGGATGAGAGCTCTTACTTCTGTAAACATTTCTTCCTTCACCCGCTTGACTGCGGCTGTAAACATTGGAAGTACGCTTTCCACCCTGTGTGCACTGATAGGATTAAGTTTCCCTGGTGTAGCTGTAGCCAACTCCAGCATTCCGATGGTATCGCCCTCATCAATCAGCGGAGCGAGAAGAATGTTATTTATTCCTTTAGCCAGTAAGGCCTCCTCTACTTTGGAAGGAAAAGGATATTCTCTCAGATTTTCAACTGTAACATATCGCTTTTCCATCCAGCTTCGCTCGTACACGGAACCTGAAAAGTCATCGCATGACCGGTTTAAAACAGAACCGTCGGCAAGGCTTTTCCAACAATCCTCAGCACCCGTGGTCAAAACCATTTGATTGCTAGGATCTAAGAAAGCCAGACCCATGCTCATTTCCGACATTTCAAAAAGAGATCTTAACTTTTGCTGAATACCTGCAAAGCTTTCTTTCCGGATAATTGCGTTCTTTTCCAACAGATCGTATTTGATCGATGACAACATTTCCTGTTCGGTCACATCCACAAGATTCAGGACCATGAATCCGTGAAATTCATAGTCTTCCGGACGGATGTATTGTAGCCACAGATCAGTATCATATACCTTCTCCATCAGAAATTTAATAACGTGCTTCTGAATTGGCTTTATCGGCGCTGTAGGAATGATTTCGCAAAATTGTGAGTCGATGTCAACTTTGTAAACCTTATCAAGTCCGGTTTCAGGATTCTTAATCGTGAAGAGAATCGGCTTGTCGAAGTTACTCTGCACATTGTAAAACTTTTTCAAGATCATCAGACACGCCTTTACTGTCTTTCCCAGTATCATCTTGTTATCGGGAAAATTTGTCGTGACCTGCTCTGCCAACCTGTTAAGGTCCAAGGTGTTCGTGAAAGCCCGGGTGCTATACACAGAAGTAAACTGAAACGGCAGGATTGCCGCAATGCGCTCCGTGTCGTTAAAGGCGGCAGGGATCACCGCAGACATCAAAAAGTTTATAATTGGCTCGTGCTTTTCCAGAATCGAGAGGTCCACTATCGGTTCGCGCAGTTCACCTGCAGTTTGGAGGTAGTCAAGTAACTGCCTGCCGCCAACGGGTAAACGCCCCTCCTGGATCGCTTTTTCCCAATATTCTACCAGTAATCGAAAATTCAAAACTGACCGAAACGGGAACTCTTTATCTGTAGAATCTTTCATGTTTTAGTATAATTTTTTTAAGGTCACATGGAATGGCCAGACCAAGGGTGAACAAGCATGGGCATCTCATATAACTAATGGGGTTCGTGTTATGGAAACGATAAATTTTAAATCTGAGTTTCGTTTAATTAGACGGAAGCGCAATAATTTTAGTTTGAATCATATTTACAATCAACGATTTGTCATAACGGCATTGCAACTTTTGCCAATAATAAGGTGTCTATGGGGGTGAGAAAAAGGCTATGAAAACGTGTGGATTGATATCTCTTATGGGTTTGGTAATGTGCGTGGGCTGTGACCTGTCTTCAGATCATGGCGGAATCCTCGTGTTTACTGAAAGCTTCGATTTCAGCCAGGGACAAGGCGACTGGCAGGGAGATTTTACTGATTTTCCCACCAGTGCGACCGATTCAAGTTATTCTCTGAAATTTTCGTACACCGATCGCCCCGCAAATCTCGGGACCAACATTAAGTCTATCATGATGTCTGGGGATAACCAAAGCGAAGATCTTTTTATGTTCATAAAACGCAAGATCACGGGGCTCTCTCCGAATACCGACTATAACCTTGTGTTTGATGTGGAACTGGCCTCAAATGCACCCAAAGGTACGGCGGATATCGGTGGCGCGCCGGGCGAAGGCGTCTTTCTAAAGGCGGGGGCAACGAGTATCGAACCGGAAAAAGTCATTGAAGGCGGGCAATATACCCTGAACATCGACAAAGGTAATCAAAGCACATCGGGTGAGACAACGGTGCTGCTAGGCGACATTGCCGTGGATTACAACACCACTGACTATGCGCTAATTACACGCTCTAACGCAGGAGCGAACTCCTCTTCGTTTATCGCAAAAAGCAATGGCGATGGCGAGCTGTGGTTGATCATTGGGACGGACTCCGGTTTTGAAGGTGTCACAACCTTGTATTACACGAAAGTCGATGTAGTCTTCAGTACGGCTAACTGAACTGACCTCCACCGAATAAACTGCTTCTCACTTTCAGATATACGGCCCTTTTCGCCTCTTCCCTTCTTTAGTAGCAGGCACTACCCATCAGACCTTTAGGGCTGACGGATACAACTTATTGATTATCAGAGCGCGTCAGTAGACAGACATAGCGTAGCTGAGAATTAATGTCGAACTTGCGCGATAACATGGTCATCATGCTATGAAATGACCATGCACTCGTTCACCCAAAGTGATGATAATTTGGTCTGGCCATTCCATGTGACTACGAAAAAATCATTATTAACACATGAAATCGTCATGCACTTCGTTCACCCAAAAGGATGTTAATTAACCATGCGATTCCATGTGACAACTAAAAACAAATTATTAACACATGAAACTTTTCTTCACAACCTGGCTGCTGGCTGCAGTCATCGGAACTATCAGCTGCAGTCAGAAGAAGCACAAAAAGGGAGGAATCCCGCTGTCAGAAGTATTCATGAAAGGCAAACGCCTTGCTGAGCTGGAACCGAAGAAACTGAACGAAGTATCCGGGTTGGCGGCGAGCAGAAACAACAAGGGGTTGCTGTGGACACATAACGATAGCGGAAACGATGCGGAAGTGTATTTGATTGACATGGACACGAGGATCAAGCAAACTTACGTTCTCGAAGGTGCAGACAATCGCGATTGGGAAGACATCGGCATTGGCCCCGGCCCTGACCCTTCAAAGCACTACCTGTATGTGGGAGACATTGGCGACAACCTCGCAATTCACCCGAACAAATATGTTTACAGGTTCGAAGAGCCGGTTTTCTCAGCCTCCGATAAATCCGGAGAAAAGAAAATCAGGATCACTAAGTTTGATACGATCGTATTTCGCTTGTCTGACGCCAAACGTGACACCGAGGCGCTGCTGATTGATCCCAAAACGAAAGATCTTTATGTCATATCCAAGTACAGTGAGCCTGTTTATATTTATCAGATCAAGTATCCCTATGCAACGGGCGAAACGCTTACGGCTAACAAGGTGGGATCACTGGAGCTGAATACCATCACCTCCGCAGCTTTTTCAAGTGATGGAGATGAAATCCTGATAAAGAATTACCGGCATATTTACTATTGGAAAAATGATGGTAAGACGAGCGTATTAGAACTTTTGAAGCAACCACCAGCCGAAGTGCCATACGAAGCGGAGCCACAGGGTGAAGCAATTACATGGTCATCGGATGACTCGGGCTTCTATACCTTGAGTGAAAAAGATAAAGACAAAAAATCTTTCCTATACTTCTATCAAAGAAAATGAACTCATATCTCCTTGTTCATCCATTTTCCGTGTTTCATATATAAGTATGCCATAGTAAACATGGATATCCAGTAAACCCATTCAGATCCCCATCCCCAGGTTATGGGCATGTCCAATACTTCAAGTACAACATATACGTAGATACTGTAGATAACAAGGGTGATAAATTCAATTGTTAGCGTGATGACCGTATTTCCGCTTCCTGTTACCGCATTTAGCCATACCGTGGCAAATGACATGAGCAGCAACGCCACCGAAACAATCCGGACGACAGGAATAGCATCACGGACGAAATCTTCACCCTGCCCATAGAATGACAGAAACCACTGGGGCCAGATTGTTAAAAAGACAAACATGAAAAGTGAAATAGCAAAGCTCACCCTCACAATGCGATGTATGAGTGGAATTACTTCTGACTGTCTTCCCTGACCGATAATGTTGCTGACCATAGAATTGGTGGTCGACGCAAAGGACCAGGAGAAAATTCCGAACAGACCGAAAATAATTCGCATGGTGCTGGAAATAGCAAGTGCCCGAGATCCATGGTGCTCTATAAGAATGTAAAAATACTCCCAACTGATAATGCTTATCGAATACTGAAGGATAAGTGGGGAGGATTGAACGAGTATCAGCCTTATCACTGAGGGGTCGAATTTTGATTCGTCAAAGAAACCAAATGACTTGTGTATTCCCTTGATTCGAATTACGGCGTAGATAACCAACAACCCGGTTGCTTCAGCGATGATGGATGCATAAGCTGCGCCATTAAACCCTAATTGTGGCATGCCGAAGTGGCCGTAGATTAAACCATAGTCGAAGAAAATATTGGTGACCGCCTCCGCCAGTGTGCCCCATATTAACAGTTTCGTTTGATTTGTTCCAACAAGCAACGCATTGCGCATCACATACAGATAAAAAAGTGGCAGCCCCCAGATTCGTATCAGCAAGAAATCGATGCATCGAGTTGCTATGATCTCGTCGTGAATCGCTGCGTGAAGGACAACCGGTGCAAACAGGTAAGTTAGCGCAATGCCGAGTAGGGCCATTGCAATGGCAACCCAAACTCCATGGAGGAATAACCTGCCGATCTCTCTTGGCCTATCCTGACCCGCCCGCCTGGAAATCAGGGCCTGCATTCCGTTGTTCAGGCCATTTCCGATGACAGCGAAAATCAAATAATATACCCCCGTAATTCCGGCACTCGCCAATTCCTTTTCACCAAGCGCGCCCAGGAAAACATTGTTGGTAATGAAGTTTATCTGAGGCACAAGCATTGCCAGGGAGATTGGCAGTGCCATACCCAGAATCTGGCGGTAACTTGTTTGGAGTTTTAGTTCCATCTAGGCTGTTATAGTACAGGACCTTACGGCATTTCATAGAAGAAGGTTGACAAAAGCCTCAATCCTTTGAAACAAGAGCGCATTGATCAAAAATCTTATCGATGGATGCAATTATAGGGAACAACTTGGATAAAATTGATTTTTATGCCGTTTTTGCAGGCGAATCAGGGGCATTAAAGTAACATCATGGAAGATCTGAGAATAGCCATACTGGGTGGAGGAAACCTGGGGGCATCGATCGCTGAAGGATTGATAAAAAGTAAATTTACTGCTCCGGAAAAAATTGCAGTGACACGCCGAAATGTTGATGCGCTTCATACATTGAAGTCTCTCGGCGTCTTTACGACCAGCGTCAATCAGGAAGCTGTTAAAAGAAGCGACGTTATCATCGTTGCATTAAAGCCATACAATGTGAAGGAGGTCATGATGGGCTTAAGGGATCATTTCGATCCACTGCGGCACATTATTATTAGTGTTGTCAGCGGACTTTATCTAAAGGACCTCGTCGCAATCGTAGGAAACGGAGTGCCTATTTTCAGAGCGATGCCCAATACGGCTATCGCTATCCAGGAATCCGTCACGTGTCTATGCCATGTGGGCGCCTCTGCTGGGCAGGATGAATATGTTTCTGCGCTATTCAATCAGTTGGGAATCGCCATCAGTATTGATGAAAAGCTCATGGATGCGGCAACTGTCCTGGGCGCATGCGGAATCGCATATGCGTTGCGTTTTATCCGGGCCTCAACCCAGGGCGGAATTGAGATTGGCTTCGATGCAGTGACCGCGAACCTTATTGCCGCACAGACGGTTAAGGGGGCTGCTGAGCTAATACTGAAACTTAAACGTCATCCGGAAGCAGAAATTGACAAGGTTACTACGCCAAAGGGATATACTATAGCCGGCCTCAATGAAATGGAACACCAGGGATTCAGCTCATCTCTAATCAAGGGTATTATCACATCCTACGAGAAAATAGGAAGGTGAGTTTTGTCGTCCATATTTCCAGGATACTATGGTGCTTAATTCTAGTCAACCTCTCGCAGAACGCATGCGGCCTTCGAAACTCGACGAGCTGGTAGGGCAAGAGCATCTCACGGGACCGAATGGCGTGATCAGAAGGGCAATCCAGCACGGGAACATTCCTTCAATGATCTTGTGGGGACCGCCAGGTGTAGGAAAGACAACTATTGCCAATATTATTGCCAACGAGATCGGCAAACCTTTCTATACCCTCAGTGCCATAAGTGCGGGTGTCAAGGAAATTCGCGAGGTTATCGACAAGGCAAAGGTTTCACCGTGCTCTGTACTTTTCATAGATGAAATTCACCGGTTCAACAAAGGCCAGCAGGATGCATTGTTGGGCGCCGTAGAAAGGGGCACCATAACGCTGATAGGCGCAACCACCGAGAACCCCTCGTTCGAAGTAAATGCTGCGCTGTTGTCCCGTTGCCAGGTGTATACCCTACGGTCACTGGGCGAAGATCCACTGCTGCAACTCATCAGTCAGGCGTTGCGCAGCGATACAGAATTGAAGAATAGAAAAATAGAGGTAAGGGAGCACCAGGCATTAATTAACATTTCCGGGGGCGACGGACGGAAGCTCCTGAATTTAGTTGAGCTCTTAGCTGACGTTTCTACCGGAGATGTTGTGATTACGGATGCCCTGGTGATGGAAGTGGCGCAAAAGCACATTGCTATTTATGACAAGAGCGGCGAACAACATTATGATATTATCTCCGCTTTTATCAAGTCTATCCGTGGAAGCGACCCGAACGCGGCAGTCTATTACCTGGCCAGGATGATCGAAGGCGGCGAGGATGTAAAGTTCATAGCCCGCAGGATGGTGATACTCGCTTCGGAGGACATTGGCAATGCCAATCCCACCGCACTGGTCATGGCAACAACTACTTTTCAGGCTGTTAACTTAATCGGCTATCCTGAGGCGAGAATAATTCTTTCCCAGTGCGCGGTGTACCTGGCGACGTCTCCAAAAAGCAATTCAAGTTATATGGCAATCGAGGAGGCGCTTGATGCTGTGCATAAAACCGGAGACCTGCCCGTACCCATTAGCATCAGGAATGCTCCAACCAAACTCATGAAATCCCTGAACTATGGCAAGGGTTATCAGTATGCGCACAGCTTCGAAGGAAATTTTTTTCATATGGAGTTTATGCCGGATAGACTCCAGTCAACAAAGTTTTACGAGCCCGGCAACAATCCCCGGGAGGAAGAGTTAAGAAAGTATCTGCGGGCCCGATGGAAGGAGAAGTACGGCTATTGACGGGCATTGTAAGGAACATTTCATACATTCAGGTTAAATATCGCGGGATTGAATCAGCAGAGGATCATATTTGAGTCATCGCCGGCGTACCTCCTACTGTGTGTCGCGCTCGCAGCCGGTGCTGCTTACCTGTTGTACCGGGGTAACCACCCGTGGCACAAAACCTGGAACAGGATCCTTTTCGGAACACGTTTTCTGCTTGCGTTCTTTTTAATGTTCCTTCTGCTGGGCCCTATCGTCAAACAGATCCGCAATCTTTTCGAGAAACCGCTGTTCGTGCTGGTTTATGATAACTCTGCGTCTATACGCGAGAGTACCGATTCTGTGACACGGAAGCTGCTCGAAGACAAAATGAATGCAATGGCCACGCTGCTGCGGGCAAAAGGTTATGACGTGAAGGTAACGAACCTTGAGGGAGATGCTGTGCAAAAACCGACCTTTCAGGCGTCAGTTTCGGATTTGAGCGGAGCACTTAAAACAATATCAAATCAATACGAGGGCAGTCAGCTAGGTGGTGTTATCCTTGCGTCGGATGGAATTTACAATGAGGGCCTGTCGCCATTGTATACGACCTACAATTATCCCGTACATACCGTGGGCATCGGCGATACGACGCAACGAACAGACGTTCTCATCCGGGACGTTGCGTACAACAAGATCGTTTACCAGGGAAACAAGTTTCCTATTCGCGTCGAGGTGCTTGTAAAGAACCTTGAAAATCAACCGATAAATGTCACGTTGCGGCAACGGGGCAAGGTGCTGGAACAAATGACAAAGACCTCATCAGGCGATGCATTGCTTACCTACGATTTCCAGCCGCTGGCGGCAGAACAGGGCATTCAAAAACTTGACATAGAGGTCGGGGTGAAGGATGGAGAATACAATAAGCGCAATAACCACGCTACTGTATTCGTCGAAGTGGTGGAAGGCCGGAAGAAAATCCTCCTGGTGGCTTCGTCCCCGCATCCAGACGTAAAAGCCCTGCGCGAGGTAGTGGATAAGAATTCCAATTATGAATTTTTACTGCACATCCCAGGCGTAGAGGAACAACCACCAGCTGCCTTGAGGGTCAATGAGATTGACCTGGCAATTTTTCATCAGGCGCCTGATCTGAAAGGAAGAACAAGAGAAATATTCCAGCAGTTTGCGAGCGGTCAAACACCGTTGTTCTTAATCGTCGGTTCACAGACCGATCTTTCGCAGATAGCCCGGCAAAACATGCCGGTCAAATTTGAGTCTATCCCTCGCGACTATGACGAAGTCATTCCAGGGGCTAACCCGGCTTTCTCGCCATTTATGATCTCCACGGAAACCAATTCAATTATTCCGAATTACCCACCCGTTTCCGTTCCGTTCGGGAAAATAAAAACACCGGGATCTGTGATGCCTGTACTGTTCCAGCGGGTAGGAAGCATAACGACAGAGAAACCACTACTTTATGTGGATGTTAACGACGACAGGAAGATTGGCGTAATGCTGGGCGAGGGATTGTGGCGATGGAAGCTCAACGAATTTGACCGCTTTGAGAATACTGCGGCTTTCGATGAGGTGTTCAGTAAACTCATTCAGTATCTCAGTACAGGGGAAGACAAGCGCAAATTCAGAAGTTATCCTATTAAGCAGGAGTTCTCCGACACTGAAGCATCTATTTTTGAAAGTCAGGTATACAATGATATTTTTGAACCAGTTTATGGTCATTCAATCAATATCGACCTCACCGATGAGCGCGGTAAGAAGAGCAGGTATAATTATACAGCGAGTCCGGGTAATGTAAGATACCAGATTGGTGGACTTACGGAGGGTGTCTACCGTTACGTCTCCCGCACTACAATAAATGGAAAAGAAGAGCAGGTGAGAGGCGAGTTTGCGGTTGTCCAACGTCAGGCCGAACTGCAGGACCTTACCGCAGACTTTGAACTTCTCAGACAGGTTTCGTCCAATACAGGTGGGAAATTTTATCCGTTATCTAATATGGACGCTTTGCAGGCCGATCTTCAAAAATTACAGGCAAAGAGTATTATTCATACTGACGAATCCTATCAAGCTTTGATAAATCTGAAGTTGGTTTTCTGGCTTTTGTTAACGGTTATCAGCGTAGAATGGTTTGCGAGGAAATTCCTGGGCAGTTATTAGTTCTCATCTAACACAGGTATAAAAAAGCCTCCGCTTTCGCGAAGGCTTTATAAACTAATTCATCAATTTAATCGTCAATCTTTCTTTTCTTTGGAAGAGGCTTTCGTTTTCTTTACTTTAATGGTCAGGGTTTCAGATTTCCCATCGTACTCCGCGAGAATTGTCCCGCCCTCTTCAACCTCACCTTTCAGAATTTCTTCAGCGACCGGATCTTCCAGATACTTCTGAATCGCCCTGTTCAAAGGACGCGCTCCGAATTGCGAATCGTAGCCCTTCTCTGCGAGGAAGTCTTTTGCCTTATCGGTAAGCTCCACGTGATAGCCTAGCTGAATGATGCGGTCAAACAGTTTCGCCAAAGTGAGATCGATGATCTTATGGATGTGTTCGCGCTGAAGCGTGTTAAACACGATAAGGTCATCCAGTCTGTTTAGGAATTCAGGACTAAATGCTCGCTTCAAGGCATTCTGAATCGTCGTTTTCATATGTTCCTCGTCATTCTCACGCTTCGCAGCCGAGGCAAAGCCGATTCCGGAACCGAAATCTTTTAAATCGCGAACCCCAATATTCGAGGTCATGATGATGATAGTATTTCTGAAGTCGACCCTTCGACCTAACCCGTCCGTCAATATCCCGTCGTCAAGCACCTGGAGCAAGATATTAAATACATCCGGATGTGCTTTTTCAATTTCATCAAGCAATACAACAGAGTAAGGCTTACGTCTTACTTTTTCAGTAAGCTGACCGCCCTCTTCATAACCAACGTATCCTGGAGGTGCTCCTACAAGACGCGACACGGAGAACTTCTCCATATATTCGCTCATGTCTATTCTGATGAGCGCATCTTCCTTGTCAAAAAGATAGGTAGCGAGCACCTTTGCCAGTTCAGTCTTGCCTACGCCCGTAGGGCCGAGGAAAATAAACGAACCTATCGGCTTTTTAGGATCTTTCAACCCTACCCGCGTACGCTGAATAGCTCTTGTCAGTTTTTTAATAGCTTCCTCCTGGCCAATAACCTTACCGTTAAGCTCATTAGCCATGTTTAACAGCTTATTGCTTTCTTTCTGGGCAATACGATTCGTTGGAATCCCCGTCATCATGCCGACCACGTCCGCTACATTCTCTTCGTTGACCGTATACTTTTCCGTGCGTGTTTTCTCTTCCCACTTCACCTTAGCGATATCCAGCTGTTCGATGAGTTTCTTTTCCCGATCGCGGAGTTGCGCCGCCTCTTCATATTTCTGGCTTTTGACAACGCGATTCTTTTCGCGTTTTACTTCCTCGATGGCTTCTTCGTACTTCACGATGTCGTCAGGCACGTGAATGTTATTGATGTGAACACGTGCTCCGGCTTCATCGAGTACGTCAATAGCTTTGTCTGGAAGATAACGGTCGCTGATGTAGCGGTCCGACAATTTCACACAGGCCTCAATCGCTTCTTTAGTATAGATCACATGATGGTGATCCTCATATTTCTCTTTGATATTTTCAAGTATCTGAATAGTCTCTTCCGGAGAGGTCGAATCAATCATTACCATTTGGAATCTGCGGGCCAGCGCACCGTCCTTCTCTATATACTGTCGATATTCGTCCAATGTAGTTGCGCCAATGCATTGTATCTCGCCGCGCGCCAGAGCGGGTTTGAACATATTGGACGCATCGAGCGAACCTGATGCGCCGCCGGCACCAACAATGGTGTGGAGTTCATCGATAAACAGGATCACGTCTGCAGATTTCTCTAGTTCATTCATCACTGCTTTCATTCTCTCTTCGAACTGTCCACGGTACTTTGTCCCAGCAACAAGGGAAGCGAGGTCGAGTGTGACCACACGTTTGCCAAACAGCACGCGTGACACTTTCTTTTGGATGATACGGAGCGCGAGCCCTTCTGCTATCGCCGTTTTTCCAACGCCTGGTTCCCCAATAAGGATCGGGTTATTTTTCTTTCTCCTGGAAAGTATCTGCGCGACGCGTTCAATTTCTTTTTCGCGTCCAACAATAGGGTCCAGTTTATTGTCTTCTGCGAGACGGGTAAGGTCACGACCGAAGTTATCCAGGACTGGTGTACGAGATTTTTCCGTTCCTTTCTTTTCCTTGCCACTGCCCGCTCCGCCACTTGTTCCACCTCCAAATATTTTTGAAGAATCATCATCCGGATCATCTGTATCCTGTGATGCCATAGGGCCTTCATTCTGATATTCCAGCATTTCTTTTACTGTCTCGTAGTTTACGTCAAATTTGTTTAAGATTTGGGTGCCGAGATTATCCTGATCACGTAGTATCGAAAGCAACAAATGTTCTGTGCCGATCAACTGGGCTTTGAATATCTTTGCTTCAAGATAGGTGATCTTCAGAACCTTTTCTGACGCTTTGGTAAGCGGGATGTTCGCGAGGTTCTTGATCTGATGGGTCGCCGTACCCTTTGATATTTTCTCGATTTCATTCCGAAGTTCATCCAGCGGGACACCAAGCTTTTTCAAAACGCCCACGGCCACTCCTTCACCTTCACGAACCATACCCAATACCAGGTGTTCAGTGCCGATGTAATCATGTCCGAGACGCAACGCCTCTTCCCGACTAAGCGAGATAACTTCCTTGACCCGATTGGAAAATTTAGCCTCCATAAGAAGTTTTAATGATGGTTAATGTAAATGTAAAGTTTTTTGCGTGTTTACCGCTATTGAATACTGAAGATTAATGTTGTATAAACGCGTTTGGCTTACTATTTGTTTATTCGCCGGCTTTTGAAGCCCTAACAATCCGCGCAGCTTCCGGTCCTTCACAAAAAATCAGGTC
>JANNPM010000224.1:0-9898 GCA_031400145.1 Chryseolinea sp.
GCCGAATCTACCGAAGAAGATTTTGACTATGTATTTGGCATCAACGCCAAGGGCACATTTTTCTCCTTAAAGGAAGCCGGGAACGTAATCAACGACCACGGAAGCATTGTCATGATCTCATCTTCTACCACCGCCTTTCCGATTTCGGGTGTGGGCATCTATGCGGGCAGCAAAGCCCCGTTGGCCATCTATGCCAAAGTAGCAGCAGAAGAATTAGGTAAGCGCGATGTTAATGTCAATGCAATCATGCCGGGCGTAACACTTACGCGCATGGCTGTGTCGCTGCCCCAGGAGTTTAAAGATTCGGTAGCCTCCACTTCTCCCTTCAACCGCTTAGGCGAATCGGAAGATCTGGCCAACGTGGTTTTTTCGCTGGCCTCTAAAGACGGGCATTGGATCACCGGGCAGACCATTTTGGCAAACGGAGGAGGTAAACAATGAAAATCAAATACGATCGATATGAAAAAGGAAATCATTTTACAGGAAGAACAGGCCATTCGTTCGCTGTTGGAACGCTATACCACGGCAGTCAATCTTCGTGACTGGGATACCTATCGCAAATGCTGGTCTGCCCATGCCGTATGGGATTTATGGGAGCCTTTGAACGTAAAGAAGGAAGGCATTGAAGCTATTATGAAAGAAGTGATGGCCACGGTGGAAACACTGGAGCTATTTGTGCAAATGACGCACTCCATCGCAATTTCAGAAGTAAGCGAAAGCACGGCAAAAGCAATTGTTACACTAAATGAGATCGGCAAGCCTTTTAAGGGTTCATCTTTCCCGTTTCCCAGCATGTATATACTGGCTATCTATTTCGATGACTTGGTAAAAGAGAATGGCCAGTGGGTGTTTGCCAAGCGCACCTACAAAGTAGCGTATTGGGATACCAATACATTGCAAGGTGCCATCTATCAGCAAGGATGGATGACTAAAGAGAAAGTAAACGCTTAAAGGATGAGGAGGGAGTGATGGTATTATCATCACTCCCCTTTATAACAGATCAACAACATGGTTGCGCGAAAATTATTTGACCGCTACAGCACCTGGCGCGAAGCAACTCAACCCTTGCTATGGCTATTTGCCTTTAGTGTCTTTTGTCTTTTTCTGTTGCTTTATTACTTCGATAAAATAACGCGGAGAGGATGGTGCAACAACGCTAAAACACATTAAATTTTTTGACTATGGAAGAACTAAAAAAATTACGTAACGAGTTCAACAGTTTGAAGAAAAGCTATCAGGCAATGCATGACGAAATTCAAATACGCATACTGGCCGATAAGTTCAGCGATGCGGCCAACCGCAAAGATGCAGAAATGTTTCAATCGCTGTGGGCACCCAACGGCCTCTGGGCGATCGGCCCGCCCGTGAATATGCAATGCTTTAAGCTGACTGTTTTATCGAATTAACCATTCAGCGGTGCCTGCCTAGAAATTCCAGTGATGTTGACCCCCTTTAGGTCCATATCCCCCGGGAAAAAATAGGGCACTGTACGCCAAAAGATATTAGTCTTCGCTGCAAGAACTCCACTCCTTCATTTTAGAAAAAGATACGTCAGGTTGCCTTTTCTTTTCCAGAATAAAATTTCCGATAACTAAAAAGTCAAGACCGGTGGTCATAAAACTCTTGTAGGCTTCTTCCGGAGAGCATACTATTGGCTCGCCCCGGACGTTGAAGGAAGTGTTCACAACAATGCCAGCACCTGTCACCTGTTTAATTGCATTTAAGAGCGAAAAAAACTTAGGATTCCGAAATTCATCTACAGTTTGCACACGGGCCGAATAGTCAACATGCGTGGCTGCAGGGATGGGTCCATTTACGCGTTCCTGCCGCTTCGAAAAGCTAATATCAAAATCCTGAGTTTCATAAGCTTCATTCCCCCGCAAAGGAAAAGTAAATAACATATAGGGAGATTCGCCTTCTATAACAAAGTATTGCTTCGCATCCTCCGCCAAAACAGCCGGAGCAAAAGGCCTGAAATCTTCCCGAAATTTTACGGTTGCATTTAATGCGCTTTGTTTTTCGATATTGCGTGGGTCGGCAAGAATACTTCGGTTACCCAGCGCGCGGGGGCCAAATTCCATTTTGCCCTGAAACCATCCTATAATATTTCCAAGCGATAGTTTTTCCGCTGTAAACAAGGCTAGTTCATCGAATTTTTCAACAAAGGTGTATACGGCATCCAGCTTTTCCAAAGTGCTTTTAACATGATCATTGGAAAATTCCGGGCCCAGAAAACAGCCGCGCATGGCATCTGGTTTTATGCTTTGCCGCGTATGGTTTTGATAAATGTACCATCCTGCATACGCCGCGCCTATTGCCCCACCCGCATCGCCGGCTGCCGGTTGGACCCAAATTGTGTCAAATATTTTTTGCTTTGCGATGGCGGAATTTGAAACACAGTTCAAGGCAACGCCTCCCGCCATAACCAGGTTTTTACATTGGGTGATGGCATAAGCATGACGTGCCATTTGGCACATCACTCCGTCGGTAATTTGCTGAACGGCCAATGCCAGGTTTGCATGCTGTTGTACCAACGCGCTCTCCGGTTTGCGTCTTCGTAGTCCCAACAAGTCTTCGAGTAAGGCGTCATTAGTCATCACCAGTCCATAATGATATTTAAAGTATTTCAAGTTAAGAACGATTGATCCATCCGCCTTGCAATCAATAACGTGGTCGAGAATCCTGGACTTAAAAATTTTTGTCTCCGTAGCATGTGTATCCCCGTAAGGAGCCAGGCCCATCAGTTTGTATTCACCGCTATTCACTTTAAAGCCAAGAAAATAAGTGAATGACGAGTATAGCAGGCCAAGGGAGTGTGGAAAATGGAGTTCCTTTAATTGTCGGATTGTATTGCCCTGCCCGACACCCATGGAGGCCGTTGCCCATTCACCGACACCATCTACAGTTAAGATAACCGCTTCGTCAAAAGGTGATGGATAAAACGCACTGGCAGCGTGTGACAGGTGATGCTCGCAGAAAAGCACCGGGGCTCGCAACGAATGCTGATGCGAGAGTTCTTTACGGATGGTCGATTTAAGAAATAACTTTTCATTTAGCCAGATGGGCATGGATCTTATGAACTGCGATGTTCCCCAGGGCGCCACATCGTGCGCGATCTGGAGTATTCTTTCAAACTTCAAAAAAGGTTTGTCATAAAACACCACATTTGTAATCTCGTTTGTTTTGATGCCGTTTGATTTTAACAAACAATCTATAGAGCGTCGCGGAAACGAGGCGTCATGTTTTAATCGCGAAAAGCGCTCTTCCTGAATTGCGCCGACAAGCTCACCATTGATCAACAAAGCCGCTGCACTGTCGTGATAATACGCGGAAAGACCCAGGATCACTTCAGCCATCGATCAAAACAAACTATAAATAAAGGGCGCCAAAACAGATCCGCCGGTAAGCAAAGCAAAAGAGGCCAAAAGCAGCAGTATAACAATTAATGGAATAAGCCAATACCTTTTCCGGGTGCGGATAAAAAGCCAGAGTTCACGAATGAATTCCATTGTAGTTAAAAATTATCTTCATTTAAAAAGGATGCTGAAGATCGGAAGGAACGAACAAATATTTGCGTTCAATCCAACCGGTTTTGTCCTTATCTTTAAACAGATTTTGACTAAGGATCCGATTGCCTTTCAAAATCTTTCTGAAAATTGCTATCGGTATAACCAGTAGGCCATAAATGACAAGAAGTAAAACAATTGAAGTAGCCTTGCCTAAAAATTCACCCAATTTAAGCCAGAAACCCACAATTGGTCTCCATATAATGGGTAAAACCAGCGTGGCGGCAAGAATACAAAATGCAACCTTAAAGAAATCATGTCGCTGAAAGTAAAACCCTGAAGTCAGACAGACTAAGGTTATCAGCATTCCCATCTCCATCTGTTTTTCTTGGTTGCTTTTAGGGCGCATTCATTGGGAATTAAAGTGTGATGCATGTTCGCTTTTCAGTTGTTGAATTTGTTCTTGCAACTGCGCAGCCATCTTGTTAGCCGGATCAACGCGTAAGGCTTGTGTTACACATCGCCACGCACCTTCGGTGTTAGCAAATTGTAAATAGCGCATGGCCATTTGATTTAATAGCGAACCATCTTGTGCGTTGCCTGTCAGTCTTTTCTTTAGCGAAGCAATTTCACTCACCTTCTGATGGAGGTCCTTAAAGCTAAAACTTCCTTTATTGTTTCTTTCTGCATAGGCGATATAGATCAGCGCTTGCTCTGGCTTGTTCAACTTTAATAATTCAACAAATATACTTTTGGCAACTTCAAAATCCGGCTTTATTTTGAAGGATTTCTGCCAGTAATATACCGCCTTCGGCGTTTGACTGGTTTGCATGGCTGCATTGGCAGCCTGATTGAACGCTTTGAAGTTCTGTGGGTTATCCAACGCTATGGCCTCGCTTATCTTCAGCGCTTTATCCGTTTGGTGCGTCCGTTCATATTCATGCAGCGCAGTGAGCATCGCTTTGCCCCACGTAATTTGTTTTACTGCCAAAGCCCCTGCGAGTTTTTCTTCCATCGATTTAACGGTTGCTGTATCGGAAGGCATTTTTTCATAGAAGGGCCATTGCTCACGCAACATCAGAATTTCATACACTCCATGCAGCGAATCTATGTTGGTTACCGGCATCACCCGAAGTAAAGAATCAAAAGGTATAAACCCTTTCCAATCCGCGTCTATTTGCTTCGACTGACGGAGGGCAAGGTAAAAGGCATCGGCCATCAATGCATATCCTGTCAGATTAGGGTGTACATGTTCGAGTAATAATTCGTTACCGAGGATACGATGGGGTGACTCCTTCTCAAATTTTTTCGCCACTTCTACCACCGTTGTATGAGGGTAGTTGGCCGAACTATTTCGAATAATCGAGTTAAGCGAATCCGGGGCACGAAAACGAAGCCTGTCTAAGTCCCGCGCTTTTACAAAGTGTTTCTTTGCTACATCGAAATCTCCTTTCGCATAAGCGAGCTGCGCAGCAGTGAAATAGTTGCTGGCAGATCCTTCGGGGGCATCGTCGCGGCTGATAAAGGGTTTTAAATCCTTTTCGTTGCTCACAACGGTGGCGATGAAAACGGGTATGTTATCTTTTTCTAACGACTCCAGTGTAGCGCGAAGGTTCGTTTCGAACTGGGTGAGACCAGCATAGAATAAGTCAGAACCATACGGCACCTGGCTTTTGTCTGACATGCGCTGCATAAGGGTTCTATTTTCAGTGTTGGGTGTTGGCCTGGCACGGTAGACGATGCTGTTGAACCATTGTGCGATCTTTAATTGCCTGATTTTTATAGCAGCATGAACCAGTGCCGGTTTCTTGCCTAAAAAACTTGTAGAACTGACTCCTAAAGCGCCGTAGTATTCATTATGTCCCATATAGATAATCACAGCGTCCGGCTGGTAAGGAGCCAATTCGTCGGCAAAGTCCCGCACGGTATAGCTGTTGACGGCCGTAAGCGCCAAGTTGATGATTTCCACTTCCTTTTCAGGGAAAGTCATTTGCAGCCGGTATTGCAGCCAGCGGTGGAAAGAACCATTTGTGAGATAAGGATATCCAATGGTGGTAGATTCGCCCAGCACAAATACTCTATAGCTGTTCTTATCTTTTATTTTTTTAAATGGTTCATGATTACCGATGGTGGCATTTGCCAAGTTGCTGAAGTAGCGCTTTGAGACGTCAGGGTTCAACACCCAGCAGGTCGGATAATCTTTATCCGTTACAAAAATAGCATGATTATAGCCATATCCGAACAGGCGCATCAAGCCTTCTATCACTGCCAACAGTGCCAACGGAAGCAGGATGGCAATCACCCTGATCAGTAAGCTCCGGGTTCCTTCTGAAGACATGGATTATTCTTTAATTGATCTGAATCATACTTCCCTTATAAACGATTCATCCCGGTCTGCGTGTGCGCAGACCGGGATGAAACATTTATTCGCTTTTCAATTCAGACTTTCTCAACGCGAAGGATATCCTTCATTTTGAACCATGTTCGGATTGGCTATCAACTCGGCTGATGGGATAGGTTGTGCGTAATCCGTATCTTGCCAATCGATGGTTCCACCGCGCACCCTTTGGTAGTAAGCTGCTTCCTGCTGTCCAATTTTCCATCTCCGCACATCTGCCCACCATTGACCCTCTCCAAATAGCTCGGCCCATCGCTCATATTTCAAGGGGTCATTCTGAAGTACCGGGTCTGATGCACTGGTTTGCGCGGTTAAGCTTGCGTAGTCAATTGCAGAAGTAGAATTTACCGGAAGGTTATACGCTCTTCTTTTCACTTTGTTAATGTATTCGAGCCCCTGTGCGTTGTCACCCGTTTCGATAAGGGCCTCAGCATATAGCAGATAAACATCGGCCAGCCTAAGCGTGTAAATATTGTTGCCGTTGCTTACCGCTACCTCGTACTCAGACCCTTTGAGGTTGACATATTTTTTAAAACTCCAGCCGTAAAAATCACCCAACGGAATACCCGAATAATACGAGATAGGTTCTTTGTTTCCGCTCACAATCATCGAATCCAAAAAAGGTTGTAGTGTGGAAACATATAAGCGGGGATCAACCGCTTTGGTATCGCGTAACGTAGCAGATTGGGCGATATATGCCGGGTCAGAAGCGGAAGCAGGAATATCCAGCGAAAAACCAAATCGCTCAATATTCTTGTCATGGGGGAATACGTTTGACCAGCCGGATGCATTGCGGTCAATTCCATATGTAGGCGACATGACCATGCCCATAGCTGAACCGGTATTGTACTCATCGGTTCCCCAACCAGAAGTAGCATCTTTCAATTGTACTTCGAAGAGCGATTCACTATTATATTCAAAGTCGCCATTGAACATCTGCTTATAAACATCGAAGGAGACGAGTTGCTTGCCGCTATTGTTGACAACATCCGCCAAGGTGGTTCTGGCACTTTCCCAGGATTCGGTATATACATACGCTTTTCCCAACATACCTTTTGCTGCCCATTCCGATGCTTTGTAGCGCTCGGCTCCACTCCACACCGTGCCTTGCAATAGGGAAGCAGCAGCCTGGAGATCGGCAATAATAAAATCCCAGGTTTCGCGCACTGTACCCCGGGTAGAATAGGCTTCATCCAAATTTTCAGCTGTTTTTTCTATCAGTTGAACCCCCAATGCATCGCCCCCACTGCCGTTCACGATGAAATCCTCGTTCCACAAGGTGGCCAGGTAGAAGTAAAACCAAGCCCTCAGAAAATAGCCCTGCCCTTCTAATTGATTCAATTGAGAAGCATCAGCTTCGGAAGCGAATCTGTCACGATAGTTTTGAATGCCTTCCAACAATGTGTTGGATCGCTGCACACCTAACCAAGCCTTGTCCCAGGTAAGGTCCATTTCATCATAGGAGTAGGGAGTATTATTTCGAGACATGTCTATCCACCCGGCAGTTCCTTGCCAGGAAAGATCTAGTGTATGGTCAAGACAATAAATGATCTTCGGAAACAAGTTCTGGCCAAACAGGCCATTGATGTGCTGCGTGCCATACACCCCGTTCAAAAGGTCTTCAATATCATCTAACGTTTGGGGATAGTTGTTCTCTGAAAGGCTGGTTTTGTCTTCTGTTTCCAGAAAGTCTTCACTGCAACTTATCGAACCAATGAACAATAAGTAGATAAATATTCTAGTAGTAGTTTTCATTCTAGTCTCAATTATCGTTAAAGTGTTTTTAAAAAGTCAAGTCTATCCCTATAGAAAATAACCTTGTGCTGGGATAAGTACCCACCGAATCGATACCGCGAGCCGTAGAGGCGCGTTTATCGCCAGAGCCCACTACCTGTGGATCCATCCCGCTGTAACCCGTGATGGTGAAAACATTTTGCGCCATGAAATATAACCGTGAGCGCGATAATCCAAGTTTCGAATTGACCGAACCGGGAAAACTATAACCGACCTGAAGGTTTTGAAGTTTAAGAAAGGAGCCATTTTCAAGAAAGTAAGTAGAAATATTGGTGTAATTGTTGTTTGGATTTCTTGCCACCGAACCATCTGCGTTTGTTCCCACGATCCTTGGTTGATCGGTTAATCCGTTGCCGTTATAAAAGGAAGATTTGAATACATCGGAGGTCGTATTATAGTCTTCTACGATCGTTTCGGTAAAGTGCTTGGCTCCGTTATAGATATCTACTCCTTGTGCTCCCTGAAAAATCAATGACAAATCAAAGCCTTTCAAGTTTATCGAAGCATTGATGCCATAGGACATGTCGGGCAAGGGGCTGCCAACGTAGACTCGGTCAGTCTCATCAATTACCCCATCGCCGGTATTGTCCTTATAGATCAGGTCCCCGGCACCCGCGCCTGGCTGACTAACAGGTCTATCGGTAACTGCTTGGTCCGATTGGTAAATACCCTCGACCTCCAGCATGTAAAATTCGCTGATGGAACGGTTTACCGCCGTGCGTGTAATGGAACCCGTATACTCCCCGGCATCGCCATCGTCAATGGGGTTATTATTCAGCCCGTCTAATTGTACAATTTCATTCCTATTAAAAGCGGAATTGAAACCGATACGATACCCAACGGCCCCTACTGTGCCCTGATAATTCAAAGCAAGTTCAATCCCCTTATTGCTCATTTGACCAATATTTGTAGACACTGTGGTACTTAGCCCTGTAGATCCTGGCACAGCAACCTGATAAATCATGTCTTTGGTTTGCCTGTTGTAGTAGTCTAGAGTCACGTTAAATTTGTTGTCTAAAAAACCCGCATCTACACCGACATCGAAGGTAGCAACCTCTTCCCATTTGATCTGGTCATTGGCCAGGGTTAAATTCCTGCCAAAGCCTGTTATATTATTGCCGTCTGCATCGGTAGATACAAAATTTTCTATGCCACTATAAGTACTTTGATAAACAAACTGATCAATCCCGCCATCGTTTCCCAATACCCCGTAACTGGCGCGTAATTTCAGGTCATTTACAAAAGGAACATTACTCATAAAGGCCTCTTCCGACATACGCCAGGCAGCCGAAACAGAAGGGAAAACACCCCAGCGCTCACTGGGTGCAAACCGATCATTGCCATCGCGCCTGATAACACCTTCAATAAAATATTTTTCGGCATAATTGTAATTCAACCGGCCAAATTGTGATAGCAGTCTCCTGCCTTCAGAAACGTTCCCCGTTATCCGTTGCGAGGTTACATTATTATTCAGATCAAACGATTCGGCGACATCTACTGCAAACCCGTTCGCATCCCCGCTTAAATCAGTACCATCTTCCCGGTACATCTCATATCCTGCCAGTGCCTTAATGTTGTGCTGGTTTATCTGCTTATTGTATGTTGCCGTAACATTCGCGGTAATGTTTTCACCTTTCGACATCAATTTATAATACCTCGCTGACGTATTGCGCAAAGTACCAAAATCGTATGCCTCCGTATAATCCGCCTCGTTGGCCCCGTTAAAAGAGAGCCCTACAGTACCCCTTACGGACAAGTCTTTTATCACTTTCCATTCACCATATATATTTCCCTCCAGGGCGTAATCTTCATCGACCCGGTTATGGATTAACTCATCCCCCACTGGATTGCCCCCGCCAAAATAGAAGGGCGTCTTGCCCCAGCCACCGAGTTCATTTGTTTCATCATATACCGCCTGAAGGGGATTAGATCGAAATGGGATAATACCCTGCTGTTCCGGATTTTCGGAGCTTTTCCAAGCATACAAAGTTTGCCCAAGTTTAAAATTATCAGCCAGTTGATAATCGGAGTTGAACCGGAAGGTGTAACGCTCAATTGAATTGTCTATCCGGATACCTTCTTCGTTTTGGTAATTCACCGACGCGTAGTAATTATTTTTTTCTGAACCGCCTGCCAATGATATGGTGTAATTTTGGTCATACCCATTTCCAAAAAGCTCATCGATCCAGTCGGTATTGGG
>JANNPM010000278.1:0-6504 GCA_031400145.1 Chryseolinea sp.
ACCTCTGGTACACCTATACGCACCATCAATAATCGAACTCCATAGAAGAAGATAAAAAGTACTGGTACACCGACCTCTGGATATTGGAATTCCTTGCACGCCTTAATAAGGGCCAGCGTAATCAAAACTATCGCAGCGAAAACAATTGCAGAGCCGATCGCCTGAGCCATCGGATACGCAGACACTGTAGAGGGGAGGAAGAGTATCTTAAAAGCACATTCGCCCCTCACGCAAACAGGCAGCCCAGGCGTTGCGCTGTGTTCGAGCAATGTTATGTTTCCGGATGCGAACAGTCTGGTGTTCCACCACGTCTGGAGGTAATCATTGGTAATGTTGTATTTACGATAGAGGGGGATAATGGCAACAAGAAATCTTTCCCCTCCCATTGCCCATTTTTTTGCCAGATAATCTCCATTGCCGGCCTTTAGCAACTTTAGATTAAAAGAGTCAGCTACGGAGGCTGGCGTCGGCACGAACCTGTTGTCAGACCATGAAACAACCTTCGACCCATCATAAACAAAGAATGAATTGCCCTGGAAATTACGCGGCGAGAAATCTTTTGCCGCCTTGATCTCTTGCACGAAGGCAGATGCCTGACGGTCAACTTCCGCCAACATGTGATCGAGTTTGCCCGCGACCTTTTTGACTGTATCCTGGGGACCGGCCGGCTGATTAAAGAAGGAAAGCAACGCCAGACCTGGCAGCAGCAAGAGCAATGCGGCAACAAGCGGTCTCAAAGGCTTTATTTTCAACGGCGAAAGGAAGTGTTATACAAGCAAAGTTAAGAAATTAACGGATCAGGGTTTGTATCGTATTCCACCGAACCAATAGAGATAGAAAATGCGCGAATAGCGATAATTTAACGGTGCGAGCAATACAACTACGCCAATGATGATGCCAATGGTGATCCACTCTGAAGGATTCCAGGTGAGCGACAGAAATACGCCGAAAATAGCCAACACAGCAACCGTGAATCCATAACCGACATACATAGCGCCCTGAAAAAATCCTGGTTCAGGCTCCAGCCTCACGCCACAATTTGGGCAATTGTCATTCATGACGCTGAACTTGGAACCGTTAGCTATCGGATACTTAAAAATATTCCCTTCGCGGCAACGTGGGCACTTACCTTGCAACACCGCGGTGAGATAACTCTTTTTGGGCATGTTTGCTTGATTTAAGCCAAAGATATCCGATGATCATCACCGCAAGATAAGGCATCACAAGAAGATAGAGGATACCAGTGTTTATTCCCGCTCCAATGCCAGGGTTGCCCGCAGAATAGTTATTCTCAAGTGTTGAGCGACACATCGCGCATTGCGCAACAGCCTCCGTCAGGCCGAATACGATCACAAAAAATAAGGAGGGAAATGCTTTCTTCATCATTTTGATCATTAAGTGTAATACGGACTTATCATCAGATAAACGATCACCCCGGTGACGGCCACGTACAACCATATGGGAAAAGTCAATTTGGCCAGCTTCCTATGTCTGACGAAATCTCCGCGCCAGGCTCTCAGATAGGTAAACAGTACCAGTGGTATAACACCGATGGACAGCAAAATGTGCGATATCAAGATAAAAAAGTAGATGTAGCGCAACGGACCGTCGCCACCATAGGAAGTTGAGTCGCTGGTCATGTGGTAAAGCACGTATAAGACCAGGAAAAAGGCAGAGAGGATCATGCAAGTCTTCATCAGTCGTTCGTGCCATAGGCGCTCACCATTTTTGATCGCGAGAACGGCGGCAGTCAGCAGCACTGCAGTAATCCCATTGATCGTCGCATATATTGGCGGGAGGAAAGTAAGGTCATACCCGGGCACTTTCACGCCGAACAAGATGGCCACCAAAACGGGGACGACGATCGATACAATGATAATAAGTCTTTTATACCGATCGACCTTTTGATCTACCGCAATGCTATTTTTTTCCATGCTAGTATTTTTTTTGTATGATGGTAATTTCAGTTAACAATCTGTCGATCTCGTCGCGGTCGGCGGCGGCATAATTTCCCCGTATACTACCAGATCTATCAAAAAGAACAACATTGTTCGGGTCCTCTAAAAAGAAAACGCATCGTACCAAAGTCATGTGCGCTGCCGTGTCCTCGACGGCAGAAACAGATATCCCTTCACCCGTAAGTTTCTCTTGTACCCTGTGAAACTGGTTTGCCGCCTCATCTTTCAGCAAGCCGAAGAAAATCACGGAGAGGCTATCCTGATCTTTCGTATAGTCCTGCACAACGTTATCTGGTATTGTGTAAGGCAGCCGAGGAACAGGATTGCATCCCCTGGAGGCAAGCGGCAACTCCTCGGTATAGAGCGGCTTTACGGCAAATTCATTTTTGCCAAAAGCCCTGAGGAAGAGGAATACACAAACGGGCAGGAGCAAGGCCAGGAAAAGGTAGACGGCTTTTTTCATCTTCATAAACAACTATGTCAAAAAAAAGGCTCAAGTGTGAAACCTAAGCCCTTTACAATTGTATAAAGTAAAGTTCTAAAAGCGTACGCCGGCAATCGACATTCCCTCGTATATGAAGGCCACCAGCATCCAGGCAATAAAGGTCAAAGGAATAAGGATTGACCAGAATAAGACTTTCACTTCGTAGCGCAGGTGCATGAATTCACCCACGATGTAACCTGCCTTTACGATCGTGAGCCCTACAAAGATCGCCGTCTTCAAGGGCCCGTGGCCCATTGTAAATGCAATGACAAATTCCACCGCGGTGACAATCCCAAGAATTCCGGCAACTGTCCAAAGCTTTTTGATCTTGGCCTTGTCCGGAGGAAGCACGGTTACGTGTACATGATCTTCGCTATGTTCCATAAGTTGTATTTGAAATTGCGCTGATAACGGAATTAAACGAGGTAGAAAAATGTAAATACAAATACCCACACAAGGTCAACAAAGTGCCAGTAGAGCCCGACCTTTTCAACCATTTCGTAGTGCCCACGACGTTCGTACACACCCATCACTGTGTTATAATAAATCAGAAAGTTAAAGCAGACGCCGCTGAACACGTGAAAGCCGTGAAATCCTGTAATAAAGAAAAAGAAAGCAGCAAAATCCGGAGGACCGTAGGGGTTGTGAGCGAGACCAGCATGAACAAAGTTGGCTCCTTCTCCCTCAACTCCATGAATAAAGTGGGTCCATTCCCAGGCCTGACAACCCAGGAAGGCAAGGCCTCCAAGTATCGTCCATAACATCCATTTCTCAACCGTAGCGCGATCCATGCGATGACCCGCTTCCACAGCCAGCACCATCGTTACGCTGCTCATGATAAGAATGAAAGTCATGATCCCAACGAATACAAGCGGAAGGGAAACGCCATGCAGAAAGGGCACTGATTCAAATACTTTTTCAGGGATAGGCCAGTAGGCCTGGCTGAAAACAAAATTCTCCACTTCGCCAGTGTAGGCCTGGTGTGATGAACGCACAAGACCATACGTTATCAGCAGCGCGGAGAAAGTAAATGCATCAGACAGCAGGAAAAACCACATCATCAGCTTGCCGTAGCTGGCGCCCATCGGTGCTACTCCGCCATCCCATTCACTTCGGCCCGAAGCCGGTGCTGCTGCAGTACTTGCCATATAGTCTATTCGATTATTTCAGTTATCGTTGATCGTTGTCAGTGGCCGTTTATCAGCGGTTCAATAATAGAAAAACAAATAAATATAGCCAAAGACCATCTAAAAAATGCCAGTACGTTGCGCACATTTCAATTTGCGCAAGATTGCGGGAATGCACTTTGTAACGAAATGTGGCAACCAGGACGATCATCAGGAAAACAACACCGCTTATCATATGCAGCCCGTGAACGCCGGATATAACATAAACAAACGAGCCCGACGGATTGCCCGCAAAGTAGACATTGTCCTTTACAAGATCCCGCCAGGCAATAAACTGCCCGACAAGGAAGGCAGCACCCAACAAGGTGGTAATTCCCATTGCCAGCTTTGTCATTTCAACGTTGTCTTTTTTCGCTGAGTAATAGGCCCAATGCATTGCAGCGCTGCTCAGCAGTATTATCACGGTTGTAATGAAGAACGAGTCAGGCAACTCGAACACTAACCAGTTACCAGCAGCCTGCCGCACCATATAAGCGCTGGTGAATGCCGCGAAAATCATCACGACGCTTGCAATGAATATCCACAAGGCAAATTTCTTGGGATGCATAGCCAGCGGACGGCCAGCTTCCTCAACGATTTTAATTTCTGTTCTCATATCCACTATTCTTTCTATCAGATCTTATCCAGTACATATGCAATCTGCACCATCGGCAAATAAAAAAAAGAGGCAAACATTATTTTTAATGCTGACTTCCTGTCCCCGGATTTCATAAGAGAAAACGTCAAAGCAAAAAACAGCGCGCCGCAAACCGTGGCCACTATTGCGGAATTGATGCCGGTAATTCCAAAGGTCGCGGGTAACAATCCGAGCGGTATCAGAAACATCGTGTAAATCATAATCTGAATTGCCGTATTGAGATCTTTCTGACCGCCGGAAGGAAGCAGCTTGAAGCCAGCCCTCTTGTAATCGTCGTCAGCGACCCAGGCGATAGCCCAAAAGTGGGGAAACTGCCAGATGAACTGAATGCCGAAAATGATCCAGGCGTGGTGCGATATATCCCCCGTTGCGGCGGTCCAGCCCAATAGCGGCGGAAGTGCACCCGGAATGGCGCCAACAAGCACAGCTATAGGACCCACCCGTTTCAACGGTGTATAAACAAAGGCATAAAGGATCAGCGAAAAAATCGAAAGCAATGTTGTCAACGGGTTAGTAAACAGGACGAGTATAGTGATGCCGGCAACGGCGCACAGCGATGAAAGAATGATCGCTTCGCCAACGGTAACGCGGTGCGTGGGCAACGGGCGATTCATGGTGCGCTTCATCAATAAATCGAGGTCCTTTTCAATGATCTGATTGATAATAACGGAAGCACCTGACAGCAGAAAGCCACCAAGGAAAAGCCACATTAATGTACTGTAGCTTACGTGTGGCGACGCGAGGACGAAACCGAAAGCGCAGGAGAACGCTACTGTAAAAGATAATCTGAACTTCAGGAGCTCCCAATATGCTTTTGCTTTCGCTGCAGCAAATGAAACTCCTGTCAACCCATAGACCTGTCCAACCATCATCGCGTTTAAACCAAAGCAGGTTCGTCTTTTCTGTTAAGCTTCAGCAGGAACATAAACTGAACCCCAAATGTTGCTGCGGCCAGCAGTAAATGTATCGGCTGAAGGAAGGGCGGAACGGCAAAAAATGCCATACTCAGGCCCGTCAAAATTGTCCCCAAAATTAGCAGGATTAGGGTAAGGGCGAAAGCTTTTGAGCCCGGAGTTTTGTGCAATTTCATTATTAATCCGACGTGCAAAATGAATACTATCCAGGAGAACGAGCGGTGAATTATGAACTCGCCTCCAAGATTGGAAATCCACGCTTCGCGCGATACGATTGTGGCCACCCGGTCGATGGCCTCTCGCACCTGCGTACCCAACAGGATCTGTACCAGTAAGACGGCCATAGAAGCCAGCAGCCACCAGAATCCTAATGACGAGTTGATATCCTTGCCAAAACTGCTCTCATGGACGAGGTAAATCAGCAGCGCCACGATTACCAAAGCGAGAAACATATGAACTGTGATGATCCAGGGCGTAAGGTTTGTCGACACGACCACCGACCCGATCCAGCCCTGAAAACCCACGAGTACGAAGGTGAGACCTGAAACGACCGTCAGACGTTTAGTTGTTTTCCAAAAACGAAGTGAAGAAATAAAGATCGCGAAGATGAGGAAGCCTATGACGACGCCCACCAGCCTGTTGAGGTATTCGATCCATGTCTTTACAGGATTAAAGTCGCCCTCCTGTTTCACCGATCTCTCGGCCAGGATGCTATTTGCCGTTGCCTCCATTCCCAACGCATCAAGATACCTCGCAAACTTTTGATTTTTTTTTTCGCGGTGCGCCGTAAAAACCCTTTTGTAATCAGGCGGCAGGTCGGATGCCGCGGTCGGAGGAATCCACTTGCCAAAGCAACGCGGCCAATCCGGACATCCCATTCCAGATCCGCTGCTGCGTACGATACCCCCCACCAGGATCAGAATGTATACCGAGACCAAGGTAGAAATTGTGAGCCTGCGGAATGATCTCATAGTTTTCTAATCCGCCCTCCAGGGCACCACCACTATTCACTTATTTAGTGTGCTCCTAAACGCTTCACTATTCACTTTCACCGATTTAGTGTTTTGTCCCCTCTACGACAATAGCACCGTCTGCATCCGACGTTTCCAAACGTATAAGATCGTTTTCATGTGGAAGGTTAGATTCCGGCGTTTCCGAATAGGGAATGTGTTGTGGAATGTAATCTTCCTTCGCTCCTGGCTTGCTGTAATCATATGGCCACCGGTAAACATACGGTATCTCACCAACCCAGTTACCGTGGCCGGGTTTCCGTGGCGTTGTCCACTCAAGCGTGTTTGAATCCCAAGGGTTCGCAGAGGCCACG
>JANNPM010000307.1:0-3846 GCA_031400145.1 Chryseolinea sp.
GATGGGTTCATATAAACCCACCGTATCTCCAATGGATGCGGAGGCAAGCATGCCCATGGAGCCCGCAATCTGTGATGCTTCATCAGTCAGAATGTCGCCGAAAAGATTTCCCGTCACAACAACATCGAAGCTTGTCGGCGCCTGAATCAGCTTCATGGCGGCGGAGTCTACAAACATATGCTCTACGGCGACATCAGGATATTGTCTTGAAACATCCTGAACAACTTCTCTCCAGAGTCTGGAACTTTCCAGAACGTTGGCCTTATCTACAGAGGTAAGCTTCTTTCTTCTCGCCAGTGCGGCCTTGAATGCCTTGTGTGCGATACGTTCCACCTCATAACGCGAATAGATCATCGTATCAAAGGCCGTATCGTTGTTGTCTTTCCTTCCGCGTTCTCCGAAATACACGTCACCCGTAAGCTCACGGAAAAAGAGTATGTCCGCACCCTTCAAAACTTCAGGTTTAATGCTGGATGCGGACAACAGCTCATCAAAAAGTTTGATAGGCCTGATGTTAGCATAGAGGCCGAGTTCTTTCCGCATTTTTAATAACCCTTGCTCAGGCCGCACTGTCGCGTGCGGATTATCGTCGTACCTGGGATGGCCCACTGCCCCAAAAAGGATTGCATCCGAATTCTTCAGCTTCATTAAAGTCTCATCAGGCAACGGACTACCGGTGGTTTCAATTGCTTCGTGGCCGATGGTGGCATAATCAAAAACAAATTCATGACCGAAACATTCAGCGATCTGCTCAAGTACATTCTTACCACATGCGGTAACCTCTTTTCCAATCCCGTCGCCCGGGAGAATGGTGATTTTTTTCTTCATTACACTTAGTGAACAAGTTCAAAATGTCGGATTTCGTCGCGGAGACTTAGAAGATAGTCGATATCGTCATAGCCATTCATCATGCAACTTTTTTTATACGCATTGATTTCGAAAAATTCATTGGTCCCATCCTCCAGTGTCACAGTTTGCTTAGGGAGATCCACTGTTACCCGACTCTTGTGATTAATCTCAACGATCTTGAAGATCTTCTTCAGAAAATCATCTGATACCTGAACAGGCAGGAGCGCATTGTTCAAAGCGTTGTTCTTAAAGATGTCGGCAAAGAAACTGGATATCACGACCTGGAATCCGAAATCGTGAATTGCCCAGGCAGCATGCTCGCGGCTGCTGCCGCAACCAAAGTTCTTTCCCGCCACAAGTATCTTTCCCTGGTAGGCTGGGTCGTTCAAGATGAAATCGTACTTAAGCGTATTGTCGTTGTTGTAGCGCCAGTCTCTGAAGAGATTTTCACCAAATCCCTCACGGGTTGTTGCTTTCAGAAATCTTGCAGGAATGATCTGGTCTGTGTCGATATTCTCGGTGGCCAAAGGCACAACAGTGCTCGTCAACTCTGTTATCTTGTCTTTATTCATCATCACTTTCTATAAATCATCCATTTACAATACCACGTCAGTATGCTAACTCACGCACGTCTGTTACCCTTCCAGTAATGGCTGCCGCCGCAGCACTTAACGGACTTGCAAGGAATGTGCGGGACTGTGGTCCCTGTCTGCCCTCGAAGTTCCTGTTTGAAGTGCTGATGCAATACTTGCCGGAAGGAATTTTGTCTTCATTCATGCCAAGGCAAGCCGAGCACCCGGGTTGGCGCAACTGAAAGCCTGCTGCTTCGAAGATCTTGTCCAGACCTTCTTTGCGCGCCTGATTCTCCACTTGCTTGGATCCCGGAACGACCCATACCTCCACGTTTGGCGCTTTTGTTTTCCCTTTTACCATTGAAGCTACGAGTCGCAGGTCTTCGATGCGCGCGTTTGTACAGCTTCCGATAAACACGTAATCGATGGCTTTACCCAGCATCGCGGCTCCAGGCTCCAGGCCCATATACTCCAAAGATTTTGAGAAGGAATTTTGTTCACTGACGCTTTTTAAATCCGCCAGTGCGGGTATCCTATCCGTTATTTTAATGCCCATTCCGGGATTAGTTCCGTATGTGATCATCGGTGCGATGTCAGCAGCCTCGAACTTCACCATCTCATCGTAATGTGCATCACTATCCGATTTCAACTGGTGCCATTGTTCAACAAGCCGGTCGAAGTTCTCACCCTGTGGGGCGAATCTCCTTCCCTTTAAATAGTCGAAGGTTGTCTGATCCGGCGCTATCAAGCCCCCCCTGGCACCCATCTCAATGCTCATGTTGCAAATCGTCATTCTTGCCTCCATGCTGAGATTACGGATGGCCTCCCCGGCATATTCTACGAAGTAGCCAGTAGCACCGCTGGCGGATAACCTCGAAATAACAAAGAGGATGATATCTTTTGCCAGAACGCTCCTGCCAAGCTTCCCATTGACCTCTATCAGCATCGTCTTCGGTCGGTATTGAAGAACACATTGTGTTGCCAGCACCTGTTCAACTTCACTTGTTCCAATGCCAAAAGAGATGTTTCCAAATGCTCCATGCGTGGATGTATGACTGTCGCCGCACACGATTGTCATGCCCGGTAATGTCAGTCCAAGTTCGGGGCCGATGATGTGCACAATGCCCTGGTAGGGATGGCCAAGGTCATAGAGTTCTACCCCGAATTCATCGCAGTTATTCCGAAGCGTTTCTACCTGGTGCCGTGATAATGCTTCCTTAATCGGGAGGTGCTGGTCTTTAGTGGGCACGTTATGATCGGCAGTCGCCGTAGTGCGCGTCGGATTGAAAACCTTTATGTTTCGTTTTCGAAGACCATCAAAGGCCTGGGGACTGGTTACTTCGTGAATAAAATGACGGTCAATGTATAAGGCATCGGGGTATCCCTCACTATTCTTTACAATATGGGCATCCCAGATCTTATCAAAAAGAGTTTTACGTTGCGTCATGTATCATATGTAAAATACAGCCTGGAACAAATGTTAGTTTGCACCAGACACTAAAAAACGAAATCGCCCCGCCTTGGTAACAGGGCGGGGCGTTCAATTATATTTAAAGATTCATCTCCTTCGAGATGCCTGTATCGTCGATCAATTTCTTGCGTGTGGGCTCCGGCGCACTAAGATCAAAAAAGTTATGACATGCATCAACACAATGTTAATAAATTTTTACAACTACTAACGACTGATTGGTAGCGACGAAGCGAATATCGTCAGCAGTCCAAAGAATCATAAACAACAACGCGTTGCCAGAGGTGCGAGCAATCGGCGATAAATTTCTGGTGAATGGGGTGATCCTGATAAGTTTTTTGATCCTCGAGGCCATTGAAGAACATTACTTCGGAAGCATGATAACTGGCATCAACGACATCTCTTTTTTCTGTGCTCGCGGGCACACCGATATGTATTTCTTTTATTGCTTCGATCTTGCGTAGCGTCTGAAGGCCTGCGAGAAGGTTTGCAAGATCCTCTTTCGAGTGAGGGTTCTTCAACCAGAACAAGGCATGATGAACAAGTAATTTTTTAGCTTTCTTTTCCATAATTGGCATTGCTGTAACAGCGGCGCTTGCCCCAAAGGCTGCGGCGGCGGCAACAAACGTTCGTCGGTTTTGTATTTTCATGTAACGCAATGATATGGGGTAAGTTAAACAATTCTGATGAATTGCGATTGGCAAATTCCTTCACTTTGCATGGACAATGGTTTCGGAACGTTGGGCGATTCAATCAAAGCAATTAACCGCGAAGGCGCAAGGAAACAGTAAATGAAATGCAAACGGTTACAGGCCACGATGCGCGAGATAGTATGGCAAGTCAACTCCCGCCTTCAAAGAGGGATCTGGTATTGGAGTCTTTTGTTCCAGCCCGAGCGGGATGACACCTGCCCAGACGTCCAGTACATAGTCCTCGTCGTCGTCCTTTGGTGGTCCG
>JANNPM010000308.1:0-18773 GCA_031400145.1 Chryseolinea sp.
GCGCGTGCGGCGGGCGGCGGCCACTTTACCATCGGACCTCTGCTACGCTCGCTGGTATGGCAAGGAACGCGACGCACGCCCCCGCGACGCTCGCCGTCGTCGACATGGGCAGCAACAGCTTCCGTCTCGAGGTGGGACGCGTCGAGGGCGATCACATCTTCCGGCTCGACACCGTGCGCGAGACGCTGCGCATCGGCGCGGGCATCGACGACAGCGGCAAGCTCACGGCGGCGGCGCAGCGCGCCGCGCTCGATTGCCTCGCCCGATTCGCCGAGCGCCTGCGCGGGCTGCACCCTTCCGCCGTGCGTGCCGTCGCAACCCAGACGTTTCGCGCCGCGACCAACGCGGACCGCTTCCTGCCCAAGGCGGAGGCCACGCTGGGGTTTCCGATCGACATCATCGGCGGGCACGAGGAAGCGCGCCTCATCTACGTGGGCGTTGCGCACGTGCTTCCGCCATCGAGCGCACCGCGCCTGGTCATCGACATCGGCGGGGGCTCGACCGAGTTCATCATCGGGCGCGGGATGGAGCCGGAGCGGCTCGACTCGCTGAAACTCGGGTGCGTGGGGATGACGCGTCGATTCTTTCCCGACGGCGTGGTGAGCGCGGCCGCGTTCAAGGCCGCGGAGACGCACGCGCGCGCGGAGATCGAGGCGATCGCAAAAGAGTTCGATCGTGCGCACTGGCACGAGGCTTTCGCCTCGTCGGGGACGGCGCTGGCGCTGGCCGAGATCGTCGAGAGCAACGGCTGGTCGTCAGGCGGTATCACGCCGGAAGGCCTCGTCCGGCTGCGGCGGCGGATGATCCTTGCGGGCAACGTCGAAAGGCTCAGGCTCGAAGGTCTGAAGCCCGCACGCGCACCCGTGCTGGCGGGTGGATTCGCTGAAGCAGAAAGTAATTCGGCAAAATGCTCCCCGCGATAGAGTTTTCAATCGCCATTACCGCGTAATCTGCATCCCCACTTTTTAAGCTTTCGCATAAGCGGTGAAAGGAAAGGCACTCGATGGTTTCCAGGGGTTGATCAAAATAAGTAAGCGCAGCCACCTCGTGAAAGCTGGTGGCGATTCCCTGAATTGCAATACTTAATTTTTTTTTCTTTGCCATTTATAAATCCCTTAAAAACAAAAAGTCCCGGGGTTCCGGGACTTTAAGTTTTTCGTTATTGTTAGTCAACAACACATCGCTCTTAAAGTCCCGTTCGGGTCTTAAAGAAATAATAAAAGTAAAATGATGTGCCGTTAGTCTGCATGAGCTTGTTGAATTAATTCAAAGATAACGCGTTTTTCGGTTGACTTGCAAGCAGCCAGGAGATCTTTGATCAATTATTTTGACGACTAATGCTTGTTGGGGAATAAGGGCCTGACGGGATATGGTTTTTACGATTGCGCGGTTGCTTAACGCGCGTTCGCCATCAATCCTGCTTTCCCGCAGCGTCTACAGTTTCGGAAACTCCGCGGGCGCTGGGCACAAACGTTCAAGAACCCAATAACCGACCTTTTCCTTATACTCCAGGTGCTAACCGGCAATGATGGCACACGCATCATCCAACTCTTGACCCATGATTGCGCCAGACTCATTACTAATCTCTACCTTCGCACCATAATTCAACCATTATGAACACTTCCATGACTCGATACTTCCTGATCTCGCTAAGCCTTATCGTTTTAAGCTGCGGCCAGAAACAGCAGCGAGAGACCGAAGAGCACCATCACCGCGACGCGGCCCATTCGCCGCCGGCAGGTAATGAGACCCTGTATAAGGAAGTGATGGACGTTCACAACGAAGTAATGCCCAAGATGGACGACATCTTTAAGATCAAAGAAGCGCTAAAGAACAAGGTTGCGGCCACTCCAACAATGCCGGAAGAGAAAAAGAAACAAATAGAAACAACAATTGTCCAGCTCGATTCGGCTGGCGAAGGAATGATGATATGGATGCGCCAGTTCAATCCTTTACCCGATAGCACGGGTCAGGCAGAAGCCAAAGCATACCTGGAAAAAGAGATGGTGAAAGTAAAAAAAGTCAGCCATGACATTCTTGACGCCATCGAAAAAGGCAAGTCGTTACAATAACGATTCAGTGATTTACTGATTTGGTGATTGAAACCGCACGTCGTAGCTTGGCAAATCACTAACGATTTTTACCCTTGGACGCCAAGCAAATACCACTTAACGATGTACATGTAAAGCTTGGGGGGAAAATGGTTCCTTTCGCCGGCTTCAACATGCCTGTCCGCTATTCTTCCGATATAGAGGAACACATGGCCGTGAGGAACGGCGTGGGTGTTTTTGACGTATCTCATATGGGCGAGTTTATGCTAAGAGGTCCCGGCGCACTTGACCTGATTCAAAAAGTAACTACTAACGACGCGTCAAAGCTGGTGGATGGTCAGGCGCAATATTCAAGCCTTCCGGACGAGTCTGGCGGATTGGTCGATGACCTTATCGTGTACAAGATCAAAGCTGAAGACTACTTACTGGTTGTTAATGCCGGGAACATCGAGAAGGATTGGAACTGGATTTCAAAGTTCAATACGTCGGGTGTCGACATGAAAAATGTTTCTGATGAGTTGTGTCTTTTTGCGGTTCAAGGACCGAAGGCGGTGAATGTCCTGCAAACGCTAACGCCCGTAGAACTTTCTTTAATAAGATATTACCATTTCACAATTGCAGAATTTGCCGGCGTTCCAGAGGTCCTGATATCTAATACCGGGTATACCGGCGCGGGAGGTTTTGAGATCTACGTAAAAAATGAATTTGCCCAAAAGGTATGGAGCGCAATCTTCGCAGCAGGCAAAGCGGAAAATATTAAACCGATTGGACTCGGGGCACGGGATACCCTTCGCCTTGAGATGGGATTCTGCCTGTATGGAAATGATATCGATGCTACAACGTCTCCGCTGGAGGCCGGATTAGGCTGGATCACAAAGTTCACAAAAGATTTTACAAACTCCGACGCATTAAAAAAACAAAAGGAAGCCGGCGTAAAGCGTAAGCTTGTGGGCTTTAAAATGATAGATAAGGGAATTCCACGCCACGACTATACGATCCAGGCGGCTGGAGGCGCCGCGATTGGTAAGGTTACTTCCGGGTCAATTTCACCCGTCCTCGGTATGGGGATTGGTCTGGGTTATGTAACTATCGACCACGCTGCGCCTGGAAGTGAAATCTTCATCGATGTACGTGGCCGCGCGTTGAAAGCACAAGTCACAAAACTGCCTTTTATCTGATCCAGGTCCCCACACCGTTTTCTTAGAAATATCCCTTTTATCGCTATGGCCCCTAAGTCCATCGACGTTTGCCTTACACCTGATCTGATGCATCTATACGATGTTGCGGGCAGAACTGTGGTAGTGGTCGACATTTTAAGAGCCACATCCTGCATGACTACCGCATTTGCCCATGGCGTGCAAAGCATCACACCGTTTGCGCGCCTGCAAGATTGCCTGGCCATGAAAGGCGCGGACTACTATACAGCGGGTGAGCGGGATGGGCAAAAAGTGGAGGGTTTTGATCTTGGAAACTCTCCATTCGAATACATGAGCGAACACCTTCGCGGCAAGAAAATCGCATTTACTACGACGAATGGGACGCAAGCCATTGCCCGTTCCACAGGCGCGGATGAAATTGTAATCGGATCTTTCCTGAACCTTTCCGCAGTGGCGGACCACCTCCTGCAGATAAAGAATAACATATTGATTCTATGTTCGGGTTGGAAAGGGAAAGTAAACCTGGAAGATACATTATACGCCGGGGCCTTGGTAGAGCGACTGCGCGACCAGTTTGAACCGGAATGTGATGCACCACTTGCCGCATTCCATCTCTATCAATGTGCCAAGAAGGATATGGATGCCTTCCTTAAAGACTCAAGTCATGTGAAACGCCTTGCCAGGTTAAACGTGGTGAAAGATATTCAATTTTGCCTCACATTGGATGAGTACAACGTGGTTCCTATACTTTCGCATGGGGCCATTCATTTAGTGATTTAGTGATTAAACGCTATTTATAAATCTTATTCAGGCAAACATGACGATCAGGGAAGCGCAGGACAAAGTTGATCAATGGATCGCCTCACACGGCGTCAGATATTTCAATGAACTAACCAACACAGCCATATTGATGGAGGAGGTTGGAGAAGTAGCGCGCATTATGGCCAGGCGATTCGGGGAACAGTCAGAAAAGGAATCGGATATAGGTAACGACCTTGGCGATGAGATGGCCGACGTCCTTTGGGTATTGATGTGCCTCGCCAATCAGACCGGCATTGACCTTACAGAAGCCCTTCAAAAGAACATTGACAAGAAGATACGCCGTGACCGCGACCGCCATCACCACAATCCAAAGTTGAAATGAACATCCAGTGTCGTTGCTATCCTGTGTCAGATAAGTGACGAAGCCTCCTCCATTGCTTGTTCGGCAAATAGCTTGAAGCTTGCGGCTACTTCAAAGACTTTTCCATAAGTACAGCGTTGCATACGCTTCCCAGCCCTTATACTTTTTGAAGATCTTCTGGACTTCATCCACTGTGGGTTTGCGATCCATTTTCTTCAATATGCGGATGGCGTTGTGGATGCCGACATCCTCTAAGGGGAAGGCATCGGGATAGCGAAATGTTTTCATCAAGGCGTAATTGGCTGTCCAGTTACCCACGCCTTTGATCTTCATCAGCTTTTCTTTTGCTTCATTGAACGGCAGAGTTTCTAAAGCAGCCTTCGAGAGTGCATTGCTCGCGAAAGCCTCGGCTATTAGCACCGTATATTTACTCTTCTGGCGAGAGAATCGGAGCGGCAATAAGTGTTCGTCATTCAGCACTGCGACGGTTTCAGGTTTTGGAAACAGATAATAATCCATCCCCTCGAAAAGTAGCTTCGAACCAAACTGTTCAACAAACCGCTGTTTCAAGGTGTAAGCAAACGGGACGTTAATCTGCTGGCCAAGTACTGCCCAAACCAAGGATTCAAAAAGATCTGGCTGTCCAATGATACGGTACCCATAGAATTTGGCCGCCAGATCTTTCAGCAACTTGTCCTTGGCAGCGATCGTATAGAATGGTTTGAGATCTGTTTCCAGATCAAACCATTCGACAATAAATTGTTTTAACCCGGAAAGTTCGTGTGCTGTGAGCTTTTCATTGAGGACGAGAACCTCCAGGCATTTGTTCCCCGGTTGCAGTTCAAACAATATTTCCTTTTCGTCAATACGGATCAGCTTCCGGACATTATTGCCGTCGAGGCGATGCAAAACTTCGCGTGGGGATCTCTTTAAAAAAGAAAGACACAGGTCAAAATTGAACTCATCGGGGACTGGTATCGTAAATTGTGCCTTCATTGCTATCCCGTTAAACGCCATTGCTTCAGTTATCCATCGAAAACGGACGGCGTTAATGTTCACTAATGTACAGCGCATAAAACATTTTATGCGAAGCAGGGCTCACTTCGGCGATTTGTTCATGGCACGCTGTTGGCGGGTTAATAAATCTATCATAATATTGGGTCAGCTGTCATCGTTACCTTTGCATGGAAAAAATCAAGTACTTCTTCTGGCTTTGCTCCGGAGTTCACATTCCCTTGTTGCGAAAATGTGAGATTGAATCGAGCCGATATGTCGGAATAGGTGCGACAATTTTTTTCACCGGGGTATTTGCTGCCCTTGCGGCATCTTACGCGCTTTACACGGTCTTCGACAGTGCAGGGATCGCCGCGGGATTCGGATTGGTTTGGGGTCTGATGATCTTCAATCTTGACCGATATATTGTTTCAAGCATGCGAAAGGAAAAAAATGGCTGGCGGGAAATCCGAACTGCGTTGCCACGCTTCGCTTTGGCGCTCCTTATATCCATCGTGATTGCCAAACCATTGGAATTAAAGATCTTTGATAAAGAGATAAGCTCAGAACTGGTGATCATGGAGCAGCAAACCTACACCCTGCAAGAGAATGAGATCAGGATGCGCTACCAGGCGGACCAGCAAACTCTCAAGAACGATATTGCCACGCTGAAAGCGGAGCTACTGACAAAGACTGCGAAGAGAGACGAGCTCAACAGAATGGCCCAGGAAGAAGCCGATGGAACTGGCGGCACGAAAAAGCGAAATGCGGGGCCAATCTATAAGATCAAAAAGGCGGATGCTGATCAGGCGAACCTGGAGCTTGCAGCTCTTCAACTAAAGAATGACAAGCTGATCAACGAAAAACTACTTCAGCTTCAGACGATCGATACCGACGTCTCCACACAGATTGCTAACCTCGGAAAGCAAAAGCTTGATGGACCTGCATCCCGGATGGAGGCGCTTGACAGATTAATGGCCGACAGCAATGCGATTTTACTGGCAAACTGGTTCATTATCATGCTTTTTATCGCCGTTGAGACTGCCCCGCTTTTTGTCAAACTGATTTCCTCTCAGGGGCCGTACGATCATTTGCTTAAAACCGAGGAACATGGATTTGAGGCAGCACAGATAGAGCAAATGGCTGCACTCAATGCACAGATCAAAGCCCGGACTGCCCACTTGCCAAAGACCGAAAGCGCTTACATCACGGACAGGCTGGACGTAAGGCTAGATCAAACCTGAGCTATCGCTTGAACGGCTGCGTGCGTACGTCACGTTTCGCCAAACCCTGAGCGCAGTGCCATCTGACTCTTTATTATTCTACCCGCAAGTTTCGGGTTGCCGTCACGTTTGATCGTGCCGATCTTTGGAAAAAACTTATGATTTTATCATCATCAATTGGATGGATCAAGGTATACGATGAGTTGACGAACAGGGGCTACACTGTTATTCCGCAGGTAATATCATCGCAGGAATGCGAACAGATATCAGGGATGTATAACAACGAGCATTTGTACCGGAACACGATCAACATGCAACGATATCGCTTTGGCAAAGGTGAATATAAATATTACACGTATCCGCTTCCGCAGCCAATCCAATCAATACGTGAAATGTTTTATATGCCGCTCAGCGTTCTTGCAAACACATGGATGGAAAAACTGGGGTCGAAAATTATTTATCCAAAGACACACATTGAACTCATCGAGCAATGTAAAAGCAATCTTCAAGCACGTCCAACACCTTTGATCTTAAGGTATGAAGCGGGCGGGTTCAATACGCTGCATCAGGACTTGTACGGCGAGATATTCTTTCCGTTTCAGATATTGATCGTATTGAGCCAGGTGGGAAAAGATTACGATGGAGGTGAACTCGTAATGACGAGTCAGGTACCGCGTGCGCAATCCAGGGCGGAGGTTGTCAAACCGAACCAGGGGGACGCTGTGATTTTCACAACGAATTTCAGACCAGTGAAAGGTTCCCGTGGATTCTACAAAGCAAAGATGAAGCATGGAATAAGTGAAGTTAAAGAAGGCGTTCGATATGCACTGGGGATAATATTTCACGATGCCGCATGATCATACACGGACACTATAGCGATTACGCAATTCAGGTAATGATCATAAAGCGTATGATCAATTACGGAGGAAACCACCGTTACAAGATCTATGGTCAATTACGGTGCACCTCGGGAAAAAGAATGAAAAGGGAGAACCGTGTGTTTTTTTATTCGGCTGCTGAAGCTATCAAGGAAGGCTATCGCCCGTGCGGAAGGTGTTGCCGCGCGGAATTTCTAATCTGGAAGGAGCCCCTGGCAATAGTCAAGCCTGCTTATGGGCAACGCTAGTCACACCCACGCGCTTGAAATTCTCATTTCCACCGGTATGATCACCGGGAAGGTGGGTATTAACCAGGAACCGTATTTCACCAGGGTCTATCGTTTTAATAGCGCCGTTATTTTATTGGAAAGGGGCGAAAACTGGTCATCAATTACTATCGTGCCATCCTTACCAGTAAGTACGCCAACATTCCCGCCAGCGCCCCGGAGGAAATACAAATTATCATTAACCTTTTCGGATGTGATCTTTACAGAATCAAAGTTGTTCTGGGCAAAGGAGATCTTCAGGGCGAACGAAAGCAAAATTAAAGCGCTATACTTCATGTTAAAGGGACCTATGTTCGTTAAGGTAACGCATTCCTGAATAGTTGCCAATATTCACGTTAACTTTGCGCAAGAATCGGGTTGAAAACGCATGAGTGCAGGTGCAACTTTGAAGCATCAAAACAACAATTATGAACCTGACAACGCCTGAAGCACAAATCAACTATGTCCGGATTGAAGAAGCGATTCAATACCTGGAACGCAATTATTTAAGTCACCCTGACCTTGGCGAAATTTCGGAGCGGTTGCATCTATCACCCTTTCACTTTCAGCGGATGTTTACTGAATGGGCCGGGGTGAGCCCGAAACGCTTTACGCAATTTTTAACGGTGCGTTTCCTGAAGGAGAAACTTGAAGAATCAAAAAATCTTGTTGAAGCAGCGGAGCTGGCCGGACTATCGAGTCAATCGAGGGTATACGATCTTTTTACCACGCTGGAAGGTGTAACTCCCCAGGAATATAAGCAACGTGGTTCGGGAATACGGATTGGCTATGGCTTCCATGAAACGCCGTTCGGCACAGCCTTGTTGGGGGTCACCGAACGCGGCATTTGCTGGCTTTCCTTTTTGCGGGCCGACGAAGAGCAGCGCACGGCATTGGAACAAATGAAAGAGCATTGGCATAATTCTCATTTATATCATGATGAGAAACTTGCAAGCGACTTCATGGAACGGATCTTCTATCCTGACAATTCGATAAGGCCGGGCAGGCTGCATGTACTTGTCAAAGGCACGAACTTTCAACTTAAGATATGGGATGCCCTATTGAGAATACCGATGGGAACCGTGACGAGCTATCAGGGAATCGCCAGGTCACTATCGCAGCCCGCTGCCATGCAGGCAGTTGGCTCGGCAGTCGGGGCCAATCACATAGGATACCTTATTCCCTGCCATCGCGTGATCCGGAAAGATGGCATCCTTGGCGATTACCGTTGGTCAGCGACAAGAAAAAAGTGTATCATCGGATGGGAGTTCGCTAAGACAGCGGGAGAACCAAAAGCATAATTCCCCCGGTCATTTGATCAGATTCCTCGCGCTTTAGTTTTTCTCTCACGCAGCTGGCCTATATTTACAGCAAACCAGCCAGTGCTTATGGATGACTTCCTTGCAGCCCGTTTACAAATGGCACTTTCGCTTGGCTTTCACATAATCTTCGCCTGTATTGGTATGGTAATGCCATTTTTTATGGCGGTGAGTCATTACAAATGGCTGAAAACAAAAAAAGAAGTATTCAAAAATTTAACAAACGCCTGGAGCAAGGGGGTTGCCATCTTTTTCGCAACGGGTGCGGTATCGGGCACAATGCTTTCCTTTGAGCTGGGTCTGCTGTGGCCGAATTTTATGAAGCACGCGGGACCTATTTTTGGAATGCCTTTCTCCCTGGAAGGCACTGCCTTTTTCATTGAAGCGATAGCCCTTGGATTTTTCCTCTATGGGTGGAACATCTTTAACAGGTGGTTTCACTGGTTCACCGGGGTTGTTGTGGGAATTTCCGGGCTAGCTAGTGGAATTCTTGTGGTATCTGCTAACGCGTGGATGAATGCACCAACGGGTTTCGACTATGTGAACGGTAAATACACAAACATTGATCCTATCAAGGCGATGTTCAATGATGCCTGGGTTTCTCAGTCGCTACATATGACACTGGCTGCCTTTGCAGCAACGGGGTTTGCTGTCGCCGGCGTACATGCAGCGATGATTTATCAGCGAAAGAATATTGATTTTCACATGAAGGCCTTCAAGATCGCTGCGATGTTTGGCGCAGTTGCTTCGATCCTTCAGCCGATAAGCGGCGATCATTCGGCAAAAGATATCGCCATCAGGCAGCCTGCAAAACTCGCTGCAATGGAAGCGCATTATCATACAAAAAAAAATGCACCACTAATTATCGGAGGCATTCCAGACGAAAAAAATAAAACTGTCAGGTATGCGATAGAGCTTCCGGGCATGCTAAGCTTTCTGGCACATGGCGATACGTCATCGGAAGTAAAAGGCCTTGATACTATCGCTCCACAAGATCAGCCTCCCGTTGCCGTCGTCCATTACGCCTTTCAGGTCATGGTGGGCATAGGAGTTGTTTTGATGCTGTTGTCCCTGCTTTTCTTTACGGGTATGTGGAAGCAGTCATTGATCGGGAAGAAATGGTTTCTGTCTCTGTTTATACTCGCCGTCCCGCTGGGATTCATTGCCGTTGAAGCCGGCTGGACTGTGACAGAAGTTGGTAGGCAACCCTGGATAATTTACGGCGTTATGCGCACTGCGGACGCCGTAACTCCCATGCCTGGCATAGCCTGGTCCTTTTATCTGTTCACGGCAGTGTATGTCTCATTGAGTATCCTGGTGATTTTTCTTCTCCACCGCCAGATCAAGATGGTGCCATCGGTCTATGACAAACCCTTGCAGCAATGATGGCCAACATTGTTATCGCTTATCTCTGTCTATCCATCCTGCTGTATTTCCTGTTAGGTGGCGCAGACTTTGGGGCGGGGATTATTGAAATGTTCACGTCGCGAAAGAACGTTAGACGGACACGCAAAACATTATATCATGCCATTGGTCCGATCTGGGAAGCAAACCACATGTGGTTAATTATCGCTATCGTTATCCTTTTCGTTGGATTTCCTGGCATCTACAGCCAGCTTTCCATCTACCTTCATATTCCCCTGCTGATCATGCTGATGGGCATTATAGCACGCGGAACTGCTTTCGTCTTCCGACACTATGATGCAGTGCGCGATGGTATGCAGGACATTTACAATCGTGTTTTTGTCTGGTCAAGCTTCATAACTCCTTTATTCCTGGGCATCATTGCCGGAAGCACAATCTCGGGCAGGATCGATACGGACGCAAAAACATTTGCCTCTGCCTACATTTTCAGCTGGCTTAACTTTTTCTCTGTGAGCATTGGTCTCTTTACAGTGGCATTGTGCGGATTCCTTGCTGCCGTTTATCTGATCGGTGAAGCTGATAATGAAGATGACCGATGGCGATTCATCAGAAAAGCTAAAGTCATGAACATCATCGCAGTGGTTTGCGGCATATTTGTATTTATAGCGGCAAGCGTCGAAGATGTTCCGTTGTTGCAATGGATCATCCGCGATCCGGTTGGTCTTGGCGCAGTGATCATGGCCAGCCTGTCACTGGTATTGCTCTGGCGTTGGATAAATCGAAAAAACCCGGCAGTCTTGCGCGTCCTGGTAGCCTTTCAGGTAAGCATGATACTAGTCGCAATCTCCTACGCTCACTTTCCCAATGTCGTTCTTTTCCGGAGTGGTGAAAATCTTTCCCTGTTCGAAGGGCAGGCACCGTTTAAAACTATGCAAGCATTGGGATGGGCCCTGATCATTGGAAGTGTCTTTATTCTTCCTGCGTTATTTTACCTGTATTACAGCTTTCAGAAAAAAGAGAATTACTGATCACGCGACATTGGAAACAACCATCGTCATCCGATACACATGCTTAAAAACTTTTATGAGCCGATGGCAACGATTGAATTATCCTCAATAATCCTTTAACTTGAAGCGAAATTTTACCTGAGTGCTTCATGAAATACCGAGTAACATTATCGCTTATCGTGTTCCTTTGCGTTACTTCTTTTTGCGGGCCGCCAGATCTCAACGGCAGGTGGCTAGGCAGAGTTGGCACCGAATATGATTTCGGGCTGGCGCTAAAGGCCGATGGCAGCAAAGTAACAGGCACGTTCTATACGCCTGACGGCGAGGGGAAGATATCAAACGGGAAGATCTCAGGGAATACCCTCACTTTTACTTGCGCTCTGAATGAGACAGCCGGTCCATACAAGGGAACGGTAGCCGGTGATAGACTGGAAATTTCTTTTTCTTATCAAGGCAAAGAGATTAAAGGGACGCTGTCAAGAGTACCGGACGGGCAACCTATTCGCATTACACCGCGCATGCGACCTCAAATGACTGAATATTGGGAGCCCGTTCCTAAAATTGTCGATCCGGGTCCCTATCCTGGCATGGTTCCTCCACCATCGGATGCCGTGGTGCTGTTTGATGGCAAGGATCTTTCCAAATGGAACAGCAGAGACGGCAGCAACGCGAAATGGAAAGTGGAAAATGGAACTGTTACGGTAGTAAAAGGAACGGGTGACATCACCACGCTGCAAAAATTCGGGGATTATCAGTTGCACATTGAATGGAAAGTACCTGAAGGCATTCAGGGTCAAAGTCAGTCCAGGGGTAACAGCGGCATATTCCTTCAGGACCTTAGCGACGATTTCAAGATACCCGCGTATTGGTACGAAGTCCAGGTGTTGGATAACTACAATAACACGACGTATGTCAACGGTCAGGCGGGAAGCGTTTACAAACAAAATCCTCCGCTCGCGAACGCTATGCGCAAGCCTGGGGAATGGAATGTTTACGACATCACATACACTGCACCGCGCTTTAATGAGAACGAAACCTTGTTTAGTCCTGCCCGGGTAACTGTGATTCACAACGGTGTGCTGGTTCAAAACAATTTTGCCATACGGGGTCATACGGCTTACATCGGGCATCCGTATTACTACAAAGCTCATGGTAAGGCTCCGATTTCGTTACAAGATCACGGTGACCCAAGCAAGGCGATCAGCTTTCAGAATATATGGCTGCGGGAGTTGTGATAAGGATTGAGTGGCTGGAGATCGAAGGATTTAACTTACGATTCCAAATGCATCATTGCATGTCCCGCGGAGTCTCCCGTTTCGGAGAACCCAGCGAGCGGTTACTGGAGCACTATTTTGATCCACCATTTCTTTTTGAGCTTTCTAAAGTACCATCGGCTGTGAATGTCAGGACTACCTTTTCACCATCTTTCCTTCCGTTAAAAGAGTAGTAGCCGGGCGTGAATACAGTCTTCCCTCCTACCGTCTTTTCAGCGTAATGGAGTTTCCAGTATCCCTTGTCTTGCAGGTCGCTATAATCTTTCTGGAAGGATTTAATTACAGCTACAGGAACTTCACTTTGCGTGAGCTTTTTAGTCTTGTCAAAAGACTGTGCAAACGCGGCACTTCCGGCAATGAATACCGCGAACAATGCTATCAAAAATGATTTCTTCATGGTTGTATATTTTATAATTTTAATCGTAAGGCGAACAGGTTAATTAACGCAACGCAAACGTTTTCGTTCGATGTTTGGCCACCTTTTCGATGACCGGGCATTTACATCGTTGACCGGCGATTTTCCATTTATAACGGACCTTAACAGGAAAATAGAAATGGGAAATTGAAAGTCAAAAGAAGAGACAAATACATCGTCCGGACAAGTGCTTACCTTGCAGATAATACCTCTTCAAAACGCCACTGCGGCGCTAACTCCCTTGTGAAGATCCGGTAACATGTCCACCACGGCGCCCATTTTAACATGCTTTCAGCGCTGCCGATCGTGGCAAGACAATATTTGCTTGTCTGGCGTTGTTTGTTATTTCTGATCTTTATCTGCGCGAATGCTGGCGCATAATTAATCATACTCTTTATTTTACATTAGCGGTATGGCGAATCCATATGTATCGTTGATGAAGACGGCGTGGCTGTACGCACGTACAGAGAAGAAGCAGTATGTGCTGGTGTATACGCTATTCCTGCTGGCGAGCGGCACGCTTGCTCTTACGCCACTGCTCTATGGCTGGTTTATAAATGGATTGCAGCAGGACGGTATTCAGAACCTTCATTATGCATGGCTATATGCGGGTGCATACGTGCTGGTGAAGATCGCTCAATGGGGTTTTCATGGGCCGGCCCGGGTGTTGGAGCGTCGGCTTGCATTCAATCTCAGTCGCAACTATCTTCAGGAAATCTATCATCAAACGTTGCACCTGACTGTGAAATGGCATCAGGATCACCATAGCGGCGCAACGATCAATCGCATACGAAAGGCCTATGAAGCCTTAAAGGAATTTTTTCAGAACGGATTTATCTATCTGTATGCACTGTCGAAATTCGCGTTCTCGTTTATCGCGATGCTCGTTTATTCGCCACTCTTTGGTTTTATCGGTGTGTTGTTAGGCATCGTGACAGTTCTTATAATTTTCAGGTTTGATAAACCCTTCATCAAAAGATTAGACGAGACAAACGAAAAGGAGCACATTGTATCTGCTACCTTGTTCGACACTCTGTCTAACATTGTTACGGTGATCACGCTGCGACTGGAGCAACGTATGGAACATGGTGTTATAAAGAAGGTCATGGACGTGTTTTCACCATTTATGAAAACAGTGAAGCTAAATGAGTGGAAGTGGTTTGTTGCTGACATGTTGGTAGCGTTGATCTATGCGATTACTGTGATAGGCTACATTTATCAACATGGTGAGCCAGGCAAAGTATTCATGGTTGGAAATCTCGTAGCGCTACTTGGATTCGTTAACCAGTTTACAAGTGTCTTCCACGACGTGGCCTGGCAGTATACCCAAATCGTTCAATACAATACCGATGTACAGACAGCAAGGTTCATTTCACAGGCTTATCAAGAGCAACACTTGCCCGATGACGTTGCTCCATTGCAAGCTGGTTGGAAACGGATTGAAATCAAGGGCCTTAACTTTTCACACAAGGAGACCTATTCGTTCTCGGAACCGGCGCAAAGCGTTCATAACATTTCAATTGTGATGGAAAAGGGTAAACGCATTGCTTTGATTGGAGAAAGTGGCAGCGGGAAAAGTACCCTAATGGCCCTCCTGAGAGGATTATACTACGCTGAATCGGGCGCATCCATCCGTTTGGACAATACAAGTGATATCTCGATGGCAAGCATTGCAAGTTCCATTACCTTGTTTCCACAGGAGCCGGAGATCTTTGAAAATACAATCGAGCACAACATTACACTTGGGTTGCCCTTTGAGCAAAAGGATATCTTAGAAGTATGCGAGACGGCGCACTTCTCAGAAGTTGTAAGGCAACTTCCCAAGGGTCTTCAATCCAACATTCAGGAAAAAGGTGTTAACCTGTCGGGCGGACAAAAGCAGCGGCTCGCTTTGGCGAGAGGGATTCTCGCAGCGAAATCAAGCGAGATCATTTTGCTGGACGAACCAACAAGCAGCGTAGATCCCAAAACAGAGGTGCAGATTTATCAGAAGTTGTTCAAAGAATGTGAAGGCAAAGTGGTCGTATCAAGTTTGCACCGCCTTTACCTGCTAAGCTATTTCGATTACGTATACGTGCTTAACAACGGTTACATCGTAGATGAAGGAACGTTCCTGGACCTTAGATTAAGGAGCAAAGTCTTTCAAGAGCTGTGGAGGCATCAGGAAGATGAGGTTGGGGTGAAGGAATAGTCATTCGATGCACACAATCAGTGTAACGCGATCCATTTCCCCCTGTTCTCAAGCACCGTGTCAATAAAGTTTGTTCGCGGTGGAACATCCAGGAAAGGATAATTTACCTTTGTTAAGTATAATCCCTGCGGGTATGCCGGTTCGATTACTGGAGGTGTTACACGTGAGATCAGATAATGCTCGAACGCATCCACGCTCAAGCTCCCATTTCCGATCTCCAATAACCTGCCGACGATAATCCTGATCATTCTTCCAAGAAATCTATTTGCCGAGATTTGAAACCTTATCATATCGCCGCGGCAATCAGCAAACAGCTGCGCATTGCTAACATGACAAATGGTATGGTCGTATTCCGCAGGCGTCTTACAGAATGCACGATAGTCATCGTACCTGGTAAGTAAGGCGACAGCCCTTTTCATTTCTCCGAAATCGAGATCTTTACCCAGGTACAATGAACTCAACTGGCTAAGGAAGGGGTCTTTATAAGTATGGATGAAGTAATCGTACGTCCTTTGCACTGCATCATAACGTGCGTGTTGATTTTCTTCCACAGGAATAATATCAAAAACTGCAATATCATCAGGGAGATTCTTATTTAGTCTGAACAACAGATCGTAGTCCCAGCCGGCATCGACATCAAGGTGGAAAAAAAACTGGCTTGCATGTACCATCGCATCCGTTCTTCCACACCCCATGATCGACACCGGTGACTTTAAGACCTGGCTGAGCGTCGATTCGAGGACCTGCTGAACGCTAGCAACACCGGGCTGCCATTGCCAACCGCGATAATTGTAACCGCTATACCCAATGTGGAAGAAGAAGCGCAAACTATTTATATTTAGTGATGGGCGCAAATATGCATGCGCGTGAGTGAATGTAAAGGTGAAAGAATTATTACGCATTGTGAATTCAATCCATACTTGATTCTCATTCTATAGTTTATAATTTATAGTTCATAATTGTATTTTTACTCGCTTTAAATATCTACCAATGAAACCCTGGCATTACCTTTTGTCACTATTATTTTTCGTCGCTTTTGCTGCATTTGCGCAAGATCCAAAAAAGGACTCCATCAAAAAAGAGGACGATAAAAAGATAAAGCTTCCGTTAAAGGTCGGCAGGAAAATCCCGATCAAAACATCCGAAGGAACATGGATGTCTCTCGATGTCAGTCCGGATGGAAAAACGTTGGCCTTTGACTTTTTGGGGGACATTTTCACCATGCCTATCACCGGCGGCAGACCAGTCCAGTTCACCAAAGGGTTGGCTTTCGATTCCCATCCGAAGTTCAGCCCGGACGGGTCAAAGTTGTTATTCATCACCGATCGAAGCGGTGGCGAAAATATATGGTGGTTCTCTCTTGACCGAACTGATTCATTACAAGTCACAAAAGGTGATACCGATCACTACCAGTCGGCGGAATGGACACCGGATGGAAATTATATAGTGGGATCGCGCGGCACACGTAATCTGAAACTATGGATGTTCCATAAAGAGGGCGGCAGCGGCGCACAACTTATCTGCAAGCCTGAAAATGTGAAAACCGTTGAGCCTGCCTTTGGAAAAGACGGACGTTATATCTGGTACGCACAACGTACAGGCGCCTGGAATTACAATGCACTTTTTCCGCAATATCAGTTGGCCGTTTATGATCGTGAAAATGGTGAATCAGAACAGAGGACATCGCGTTATGGCTCGGCGTTCTCTCCAACGCTTTCCCCGGATGGCAAGTATCTAGTCTATGGATCACGTTACAACGACCAGACTGGACTTGTCCTGCATGACCTTGCAAGTGGCGATGAAAAGTGGCTGGCATATCCAGTTCAAAGGGATGAGCAGGAATCAATTGCAGCGCTGGGTGTTTTGCCTGCAATGTCATTTACCCCGGACAGCAAGGAAATTATTGCTTCCTATGGCGGCAAGTTCTATCGCATTCCCGTGGGGGGTGGCGATGCCATCAATATCCCGTTCACGATGGATACAGAACTATGGTTGGGCCCGCGCGTGGATTTCAAGTATCCGATCAAAGACGACAAAAATATGATCGTTACGCAGATCAGGAATCCGGTAGTATCACCTGATGGATCAAAAATTGCGTTCACGGCACTAAACAGATTATATACCATGACACTTCCGGATGGTGTGCCCAAACGAGTCACAAATTTCGAATTTACGGAAGCACATCCTGTATGGAGTCCGGACGGATCTCAACTTGCGTGGGCGAGTTGGGAAGATAACGGTGGCCATTTATACAAGCTAAACTATAATTTGCGCGGCGCCCGCCCACAACGATTGACCACCACTGCGGCCCGTTATTCTGACCCCGCATGGTCGTATACCGGCAACCGGATCGTCTTCACAAAAGGAGGAGCATTCAACTTCAGGGAAGATCCTGAACCCCAAACGTTCGCGAGCCAGGAAGAGCTTGGCTGGATAAGCGCCGATGGCGGCACCGTTACGATCATTGACAGAACCAGGGGTCGGGTTAATCCGCACTTCGTTAAATCAGACGACAGGATTTATCTATATGCCCCGAAAAAAGGTCTTTTGTCGATACGCTGGGATGGAACGGATGAAAAATTGCTCGTGAAGGTTGAGGGAATCACCACTTACGGATCCAGTGCTAAAGAGAATCATTGCATGATGGTTGAGTCTGTAACTGAACCAAAACGTGAGCCAAGTGTCGCCGATGTGATGGAGATGGCGCCTCAGGGTGATAGAGCCCTGGCGCAGATCAACAACGAAATTTATGTTGTAACAATACCGAATACGGGTGGAGATGCGCCAAAGATCTCTGTCGCCGATATCGAAAAATCACAGTTTCCGGCAAGCAAAATTACAAAACTCGGGGGCGAATTTGCCAGCTGGAACACCACGGGCAAAATTGTTCATTACGCGCTGGGCAATGCTTTCTTTACTTACAACCTCGACGACGCATATGCGAAGGAGACGGCTCTCAGGAAGAAGAAAGCACTTGAAGAAAAGATAAAGGCAGAAGCGAAGAAAGAGGGAAAGAAAGACGACAAAAAGGATGATAAGAAGGAAGAGAAAAAGGAAGACGCCTATCAGCCCGACGAGTTCCGGATAAAGGTCATTGTTCAAAAAGATATCCCTGTCGGAAAGGTACTGCTGCAAAATGCAAGGATAATTACGATGAAGGGAGATGAAGTGATCGAGGCAGGCGATGTGCTGATTGAAAATGCGCGTATTAAACAGGTGGGCGCGAGTGGCTCCGTAGTGGTAGATGCAACCGTGCAAAAGATGGACATGAAAGGAAAGACGATTATCCCGGGCGCCCTCCCAGATGTGCTCGGCGCGCTGCGAGAGGCAGAACACCGCGCCGCGGGGGGTCTGGAGGACCTTCCCCGCTCCGCAGATGAGCTGGCGGGTCACCAGGAACGGCAGCAGGACGTCCGCGATGCGGGAGAACTCTCCCGCGCGGGCGACCAGGTAGTTCTCGTGGCAGCCGTAGGAGTTGCCCGCGGAGTCGGTGTTGTTCTTGAACAGGAAG
>JANNPM010000342.1:0-2144 GCA_031400145.1 Chryseolinea sp.
GGCACCTACCTGCTATTGAAAACAAAAATCATTAACGACTCATTCATTAAAAAAGTTAATGCAGCATGGGCAGGCATGAAAACCGATGCTCCGTTTGAGTATTCTGTTGTAAAGGAGAAATATAAAAAACTTCATGAGGAGGATTTTAAACAAGCAAGCCTGTTTAGCATCGGCGCAATTGCAAGCATGGTCATTGGCGTTTTTGGAATAATAGGACTTTCACTTTTTCAGCTTCAAAAAAGGAGCAAGGAAGTGGCTGTCCGAAAAATTTCAGGTGCAACAGTCCAAGAATTGATAACCTTCTTTTGTTGGAAGTTTTTTAAAGTAATTGCACTTGCCAATCTAATTGCCTTGCCGTTAATTGGGATTTTGTATAATACCTGGATACATAAATTTCAGTATCGTGTTGACATTAGTTATATCTTGATATTGAGCGCATCCTTAATAGTAGTGGTAGCATTAATGTGTTCAATAATTTACCAAATCTGGAGTTTATCGAGTTCAAATCCAGCAAAAACGTTAAAGTGTGTATAATTAATTAAGTGACTTAACACCTTTGTGGGACATTATACTCGGCGATTGCTTGACATTTCCTGGAATGCTGTGACTATTCCGCTCAAAGGCTCAAAGTGTACCACCCATTCCGGAGCAAAGTGTACCACTTATACTTCACATAGATAAGATCGATCCGTATGTTTAAATTAGTTATTATTTTTTGTTTCTTTTTCTCAGCGACTCTCCTTTTAACTCGAACTTATGGGCACGGGCTGTCAATCTGTCCATAATTGCATCAGCCTTATGCTAAAATTCTCTCCAATGTATTCATACCCGGTATTGAATGGCAACTGAGAGGTGATGATAAGTGTCCGCCGTTATTATCTCGATCCTGTCTTTGGTGAGACCGGATTTTTCTCAATGGCAATAAGCGCGGCTATCATTTCCATCACACTTGAAGAGAATAATTTGTCTTCTAATTTTAGAACATAAGCAGAATAAGTAGCGTCTGAAGCACTTCCTGAATTCGTTTTCCATATCCCTCTGCATCGGATCAAATGATATTGCTGATCGATCACGTCATAGATTATAAATTGATTAACAGGATCCTGAAGTGATCCAGGCATAAAAAGAAACAGGGGGAAGTCGAATAGGTCAGCGCCTACCAGATCCGGAATCAGATTAGCATCGAAGAATTCATAACGCATCAGAACACAGGTCACGCCTTGCTCCCGCAATTTCTGCTGCAGGCTTGCCAATTTGCGTCGCATGGTCTCCAGTGGCGCAAGTTCCTTTGAAAATGCTTCAATCGGATGCCACTGCTGAGTTTCCAGCTGAAGATACTGAAGAGAGTCTTTTGCCATTGTCAACTTATAATCGAAAAATGGATATCCTGGAACAAAGTAGCCGGGGTAGAAATACTGAAATCCTACAGCCTTGCAATGAGCCATCTTTAAGTAGATGAGGTATTTTCCCAGGCTGTGTTTTTTGTATGCGGGATCATAGAAGCAACTAATGCCCATCGCTGAAGAAGCCCCCAGGTCAAAGTACCCACACGCTATAAGCTTTTCATTGTCGTAAACGCAGATTTCATAAGTGTCGTACGCAGACCTATCAGACTTGCCAAGCAACAAATGCTTCACCGACGCAGAGGCTTCAAATACAACACTTTTCTTATATGCTTCAAAGAGCATCTCCTTTTCCTCAGTAATCGTGGCCCTTTTTGTTTCAGTCCTGAGAGAACTGTTAAGACGAAACAATTTTGTCTGTGTCTTTTCCCCGTTATATGTGTCAAGATTCACCCGCAACCAGATTGCCCCATACAAGTTTTCTTTGAAGCTTAAGAAGTTTGTGGTGAAAATTGTCGGGCCCATTCGAAACCATCCCTGAAGCAGATATGAGTCGATCTCCTCCGGGGTAAGCGTTTCAGGGTGGTTTACTGCGGCGAACATTGGATCAGTACAAAAAACCAGCGCAAGCTCTCGATCGATCTTCCCGATAAGCCTGCGCCAAGTTTAAACAACAATTAGTTGCTTTACTTCACATGTTTGCTGACAACTTTGGCGAGATCAAACATGGAAACCTGACCTTTACCGTCAAAGATAGGCTTCAGCTTATCGTCAGCGTTGATCATCCTTCTGTTCTTGCTA
>JANNPM010000431.1:0-5424 GCA_031400145.1 Chryseolinea sp.
GCGACAGGGGCGACAGATATCTAAGTTCTGACTTGTTTTCATAATCAGTCAAGTTCAAAGTTATCTTGCCTGGTTGTGTGCGCTTATTGACTGAATTTTTGCAAGATGCGCTTTGATAACAGGCAGGTATTTGGTTGCAAAAACCTGAATATCGGCATCCTTCGACTGTGCGGCTTTTTGTAACTTTTTAATGTCACGCCGGTAATCAATGATCATCATCTTTACAAATTTGGAATCAAAATTTTCACCGTGTAACTGGTGAAGATCAGATAACGCCTCTGTTTTCATTTTACCCAGCACCGTGGCTACCTCCACGTTTTTTGAGGAAGCGATTTGCTTTAACTCTTTCAGCATGTTGGTTTGGTCCTTCACCATCATCGTTGCATAGTCCTTTAATGCTCTTGATGTTCCACGCTGCTCAGCCAACTTTCCTTCTTCCCGGTGCATTATCCGAGCCTCCGATATGTAATAAAGAAAATCTTTTACAAAAGCTTCTCTTCTCCTTTCCTCCATTGAAACACGCTTCGCTGCAACTGACCGTTCTGGGATGGCAGACGCGCTACTCTTCGCTTTTTTAAGCGGGACCATGCTTCCCTTTTGATCGATCATCGACTCCCGTTCGTCCGCCGATGTTGACAGTCGTGGCCTTCCCGGATCTGACATAAATGATGCTACGAGGAGGACGATGGCCAGATTGAGGATCACGATAAAATTTCTCATGGAATTATTGTTTCAAAATCAATTGCTAAAAATCATGCCATTCAATGGAACTTATTTTTTTGCAGGATAAGATGGTCCTAATGGTCCAAAAATTCCACGCAGAGATCAGTTTTTGACAGGCAACCTCCACACAATAGGCGATCTTTGTTATTTCATGCCGGTTGCGCCGAGCATCAGCCCGTTCCGGCATTTAGTGCGAAATTGTAGTTTTAGCTTGATTTCCTGTCTCACGCATTCAGAATGTGTATGAGCCATAAATTGCAATGGTCGAAACCTGAATTCCAAACTCAGCATGCCAGGAGTGATTTCATTTCCTATAGCCGCAGCTCGTCGCCGTGTTTATACCGGTGAACGTGAAATCGAATAACTCGGTGTTATTCTATCAATCTCATAAAATACTTGAATCTTTATCATTTTGCTACATGCACCGCCATATTTTTGCTTGCTTTTGAAAGAAGCGGTATTATTACTAAAACATGAGAAAGACCACAGTTCTTTTATTTTTCCTGGTCATCAGTTTGTATCCCACGATGGGTCAGAATTATAAGATGCATTCCGTTTTCATCTACAGCTTTACCAGATATGTTCAGTGGCCAGAGGCCTATAATAAAGGAGATTTCGAAATCCTTGTCCTTGGTGATTCTCCGATTATTGAAGAATTGAAGGCGATGGCTCAGGTAAAGAAAGTGGGAGACCGGATGATTAAAGTCACTAAAATAAGCGGCCCGAAAGAAATCCGAAAGTGTAACATGTTGTTTCTGGCATCGGCCAGCTCGGCACAAATCACGGAAGTGATGGACAAGATCAATACTCAGTCGATACTCGTCGTATCAGAAGCGGCTGGAGTGGGTGCTAAAGGAAGTGACATCAACTTTGTTGTTAAAGATGGTAAATTGGCATTCGAGTTAAATCAGTCATCTGTCAGTAGACAGGGTTTAAGGGTCAGCAATGAACTATCACGCCTTGCAATATTGCTTTAAGTAAATTATGGAAGAAAAAGAAAAGAAGAAGACTCGGTTTCGTCTCACGATCGGTAACAAGATTCTTGGAGGATTTCTCATTCTGATTGCGCTCTTTATTGTTAACGGAGCGATAATTTTTTGGAAGGGCAGTGTAATAGATAACGTGGTAAACAGTTCCAGCAAAATTTACCGGCCATCCCAGGATGCAATCAAGGATTTTATCCTGATGGTTACGAGATCGAAGATGTTGGTCACGAACTGGGTATACTTGCAGACCAATCAGGAAGATAAGAATGCTTTAAAGCAATTACAGGACTACGAGTATCCTGCTCTTCGTCAAGTGATCACGAGGCTCATGCCCACCTGGGAAAACGATAGTCAGCGACGATGGATGGATACTGTTTTTCTCAAGTTTGATACGTTGCTCATTACGCAACAACAGTCCATTATGGCGAATCTTGGATCTTTCGAAAACTATGAAGATCCCCTCACCAAATTACTTGCGGAGGATGCAATCGAAAGTCAGATCATCCCACGCACCTCGGACCTTATTACAAGGTTGAACAGGATTGCGGCCAAGCAAAGCGAGGTAACAACAAGATCAGATGCAGGAGTAATTGATTCAATCCGGAGTTTGAGAAACTATACCCTGATTCTTGGCGCCGGGATCATTGTTGTCGGATTGTTTAGCGCGTTGTTTCTGATGCGGTCTATTACCAGGCCGGTCAATTTTCTAAAAAATGTGGTGGTGAAACTCGGCCGAGGTGAGCTGGTCGAGGACAAACAAGCTTCAGTAAGCGACGACGAGATCGGTGAGATGGCAAATGCCATGGACAACCTTGTCGCCGGCTTGAAGGGTACCAGCCTTTTTGCTGAAAATATAGGTAATGGTAAATACAATACTCAATTCACTCCTTTAAGCGAGCATGATGTGCTGGGCAATGCCCTTATTAACATGCGCGATAACCTTTCAAAAGTTGCTGAGGACGACAAGAAGCGCAACTGGGCAACTGAGGGCATGGCAAAATTTGGAGAGGTCCTTAGAACAAATACCAACGACCTGAATAAGCTTGCTGACGAGATAATCGGTAGCCTGGTCAAATACCTGAACGCCAACCAGGGCGCGATATACATCGTCGATGATGTAAACACGCAGGAAGAGCCGACAATGGCGATGAAAGCCTGTTATGCTTGGGATAAGAAGAAATTTCTTAACCATAAGATACACAAAGGAGAGGGGCTTGCCGGACAAGCCTGGCAGGAAGGTGATATCGTTTATCTTACGGACGTTCCTCAGAATTATATCAGAATAACCTCCGGGCTAGGCGATGCCAATCCCACCAGCGTGCTGATTGTACCGTTAAAAGTAAATGATCAGATCTTTGGTGTCGTTGAAATTGCCTCATTCAGTGCTTTCCAGGTTTTCGAGATGGAGTTTGTTCAGAAAATTGCGGAAAGCATAGCGGCAACAATCTCTTCAGTGAAAATCAATGCGAGAACACAGAATCTACTAGAGGAATCTCAGGAGATGACAGAACAGATGCGCGCACAGGAGGAAGAAATGCGGCAAAATATGGAGGAGCTTCAGGCGACTCAGGAGGAGATGCAACGCAGCCAGGCAGAGACCGACAGCACCCTTTCGGCAATACATAGTTCACTTGCTGTCGCTGACTATAGTACTGAAGGAGCGCTTATGAAGGTTAACAGCAATTTCCTGGATCTTTTTGGCTATACGCAGGATGACGTACTCGGCGAGCATCATCGGATGTTTGCCACAAAAGAGGATAAGACGAGTGAAGAGTATCGTCAGTTCTGGAAAGATCTGGCTTCCGGATATCCAAAGAAGGGGACTTTCTCCCGGTTGACTAGAAAAGGAGAAGCAATTCGGGTTCGCTCAAGCTTTGCACCCATTGTTAACAGATCAGGTGAGGTAATAAAAATCCTGGAAATCACGTATGAGCTACGTTAGGTCGCCACGCTGATGAGGTTACTCACAAGAGCGTGATGCCTAAGAGCATCCTCGGTTCAGCGGGTTGGATATTCTGAGTGATGTTAATACTCTGAAAACAATTCAAAGGGTGCTGATGCCGAGTCAACTACCTTGCCCGCCTCGCATTTCAATACCCGCGCCGGAAATTTCTTTATCAGTCCATAGCTATGCGTTGCCATGAAGATCGCGGTTCCACTGTTGTTGATTTGCTGAAAGATTTTTAAGATGCCATGAGCAACCTGTGGGTCGAGGTTTCCGGTTGGCTCATCTGCCATCAGTATTTGTGGTTCGTTGAGCAACGCGCGGGCAATGACCACACGTTGTTGCTCGCCACCCGATAGTTGATGAGGCACCTTCTTCTCTACCGACCCAAGTCCAACCTGCATCAAAACTTCTGCAAGTCGAGACCGCATCTTTGTGTTGTCACTCCAGCCCGTGGCTTTCATTACAAACATTAAATTTTCACCAACCGTTCTATCATTAAATAGCTGGAAGTCCTGAAAGATGATGCCAAGCTTCCGTCGTAAAAGAGGTACGTCACCGGGTTTCATTTTAGCGATCTTATATCCTGCGACAGAGACGTCCCCCAGCCGCAGCGGCAAATCGGCATAAAGCGTTTTCAGCAACGAGGATTTGCCTGAACCGGTGCGACCTACCAGATACACAAATTCACCTTTCTGGATATCAAAGTTTATGTTGTTCAGGATCGTATTGTGGTCCTGAAAAATACTCGTATCCTTTACGCTTACTACCGGATCCGTGGAGAACATTAATAATTGCAGTTTGAATGAGCCGTGCGGGGAATGCTCAACTGTTAACCTTTTTGTGATCCGCAAGGAATTTGGCCAATCCGCTATCTGTTAAAGGATGTTTCAGCAAGCCGGTAATTACATTCAAAGGACAGGTGACTACGTCGGCGCCGAGTTCAGCGCATTGAAGCAGGTGGATGGTATGACGGACTGAAGCGGCAAGGATCTCAGTTTCAAAACCGTAGTTATTAAAAATATTGACTATCTGAGCGATCAGATCCATCCCGTCCTGCCCCACATCATCCAGTCTGCCTACAAAGGGCGAAACATAGCTCGCACCTGCCTTAGCAGCGAGGATGGCCTGGCCGGCCGAAAAAATCAACGTGCAGTTTGTTCTTATGCCTTCGCTGGATAACTTCTTTATGGCTTTCACGCCATCTTTAATCATAGGAACCTTCACCACAATTTTGTCATCAATTTTAGCCAGTTCCCTGCCTTCTTTCAATATTGCGTCCAGCTCGACGGCGATCACCTCAGCGCTCACGTTGGCGTCTACGATATTACATATCGATTTATAATGAGCCCGGATGTTTTCAACACCGTGTATTCCCTCTTTGGCCATCAGCGAGGGATTGGTTGTTACCCCATCCAATACACCCAGGTCGTAGGCTTCTTTGATCTCATTCAGATTTGCTGTGTCAATAAAAAATTTCATTTTAGTTATATTTTTAAGAGCAGTTTAAGATTTGTTTTTGTCGTTACGGGGAGTAAACAAAAAAAATGGCAAACCGAACATCGCACCGCTACAACCGCCTACCCTTGCTACCTTCCGGCCCTGGGGGAGTTCAGCAGGAGCTGGTCGTGCCGATTTGCCGCGACAAAGATAAGGAAAGTTTGTTCATTGTCCGGTCGTGGACGACTTTGTTCACATCAGGAAAATCTTGGAATTGAATATTGATTTTTGACCAACCAACCTATCGTTTTTCATGGCATCCCGATTGCC
>JANNPM010000397.1:0-2429 GCA_031400145.1 Chryseolinea sp.
TTCTTTCATCCCAAACATTACCATCGCTATGTTCTTGTCCCTGAATTCCTCAATGTATGACATGAACACGCCCAGGCCCGCAGACGATATATATTCCAAGGCTGCACAGTCCACAAGAATCTTGTTAAATCCTTCTCCCACACTCTTTGCGATAACCAGGTCAAGTTCAATAGAAGAGCTGGCGTCGATCTCTCCGATGAGTGCGATAATGTCCGTGCCATCTTCCTGCAATCTCTTGATGTGAATCATACGTTACTAACGTTATTTGGAAATTAATGTTTGTTTAATAAACTGCCGAAAATCCTCTGTTTCAGGCATTTTGAGGGGAACTAAATTTTACAATCATGGTTGTGTAGTCATCATCTATGTTATCCGTTCCTGAAAATTCATAAAGTTTGGTGATCAGGTGATCCTGTACGCCTTTTGCCGGCAGGTCATGCAGATCTTTAACCGTCTCCAGCAGTCTCTCATAGCCGAATTCTTCACTCTTTACATCCTTCGCCTCGGTTATCCCGTCGGTGTATAGCACCATCAGGTCACCCGGACGATAGCCAAATTCGTAGGCCTGAATAAAATTCGCATAGCTCTTGTTGCGAACCATTCCAAGCGCCACGCCCTTGTCCTTAAAATATTCAAATGATTTCTTTTCTGAGCAGTAGTACAATACAGGGCAATGTCCCGCCCGGGCGTAGCGAACAGTCTTCAATGACGTGTTTATCACAAAATACGTCGCCGAGATAAACGATCCCCGCTCAAGACAATGGATCAACGCCTGGTTGGCCTGTCGCATAAACTCGTCCGGTTCAACATCCTTCCGTGACAGGCTGTGAAAAATTCCTTTCATCTGCGACATGTGAAATGCCGCCGTGGTACCCTTACCAGATACATCGGCAATAATAATGGAAACAAGATTTTCATTTATCCGCAATGTATCGTAGTAGTCACCACCTACCTCATCCGCAGATTGAGAGAAGGCAGCTATCTCAAAATCCTTATCCTGCTCCAGTACGGCGGGCAGCAGGCTTTTTTGCACCATCTTGGCAATCTTGAGCTCTTCCTTGTAACGTTCGTTTTGCAACGCCTCCTCCATCAGTCGGAAGTTCTCTATAGAAATGCCAGCCTGGTTGGAAAACGTCGCCACTATCTTGGTCATCTCCTTATTAAAACCTTCAGGTAACTCTTTGAGCAAAGCGAGGGAGCCAATATTTTCCCCTTTCACATAGATTGGAAATGCGAGGATCGACCTAAACCGCGACCCTTTCAATGACGCCAGGTGCTTTGATAGATTTTTTGTCTTTTCACTGCCCTGATCAAATACGCCTTTAATATTGTGACTGTTGAGATGGTTGATGATATCCTGTGATTCCTTATCCGTTATCTTATAGGTGAACACGCGCTTCTGAAGCGTTGTTCCGTGAATCTCCAGCCACGCTGCATCCGCGAACACCGAGCTAACGGAGGTTTCCAACAGTATATTATAGACGCTTTCCTCGCTTTGTTCCGTCTGAATGGACTGACTGATACGCTGAAAGTTTACGACCTCTTCCAGCTTCTGTTCAAATACAGATGTTGTGGGGAGATTAAAAAGGATCACAAGAAACGAGAACATCGCATACATCGTAACGAACACGATGAGTGAGAGCACGAAGACGTTTGTGCGGTAATCAGTAAAATAAGCTGATTGACTGTCTATATCCTCTGCCAGGGTGCTATTGGTATAAAAAATATAAAGCAGGTAGAAAACTGTCAGTAACAGCAGCAACAGGCTGGTCCACTTCTGACGGAAATTGAGAAAGGCCACCCACTTCATATTTCCAGAAAGGATCAGGGCAACGATCATCAATGTGGACAGAAACGCGATGTAAGACCATTCGATCTGCTGGATTCCGAAACTGTCATATAGTAGTGAGATAAGCAGCCCGATTTCAAAAAATGCCCATAGCCGGAGCAGCCATTTCGACTTCTGATATAGTATCAATCGCTTCCAGGCACTGTATGCCATGATCAGGAAACTGATCATCAGTCCCAGGTTGATCAGGTAGATCAGGTCCTTGAAAACGATGTGCGTCGTAAGCTTTGTATCGTTCAACAGATACTCGACCAGGCGAAGCGAAAGGGAAGCCACCGTGGCGACGAGGCCGGTAGCAAAGACACGCCATAAGAGGTCAACGAAGTTGAGAACCTCATCGCGTTCTATTTTTAGCTTGTAATAATAAAAAAGAGAAAGGATAAACAGATTCAGTACAAGTCCCGATAGCCAGGATGGCGCTTCCGGCGGGAGGTTGTTTGCCAGGCTCACCTGCACGGTGAGGTCCATAAATACCAATGCCAGCAAGGTAATAAAACCCAGTGTAAAGAGGAGTCTTGTTATTGCTTTGGTGCGCACTACTGGCCGGTTGAACTAAAAAGGCCAATTTGTACATATTGGC
>JANNPM010000399.1:0-5319 GCA_031400145.1 Chryseolinea sp.
AAGTGTGAAACCCTATCAGCCAAAAGACGTTTGGGAAAACTCCACTTCAGGACGTGGTTCTTTAGCAACGTATAGACAGGATCATGGAGATAAATTGTATCGAAGGGGAATGTACACGTTCATTAAACTTACAGCTCCACCGCCAAGCATGATGATATTTGATGCTAGTAACCGCGATCAGTGTGAAGTAAAACGCTTGCAAACGAACACACCGTTGCAAGCATTGGTGATGATGAATGATCCTCAAATACTAGAGGCATCCAAAGTTCTCGCAGCAACCTTACTTCAAGAGCAATCGACCCTTTCTGCAAAATTGGAAAAGGCATTTCGGTTGATTGTTTGTCGCAAGCCGAAACCAACGGAATTGAATGCCCTTCAACAATATTATGATGAGCAAATAAAATCGCTTGATCCTGAAATGGCTAAGGCGTTTTTATCAGTGGGGGAGTATAAAATCGTGGCGCCACTGGATGTTAAAGAACATGCAACGATGATGAAGGTTATCAACTTGATTTATAATCTTGAAGAAACAATTGTTAAATCATAAGAAGTCATGAACAAAGAATTGTTAGAAAATGCATTAAATCTTAATAGACGCAAATTTATTTCCCGATTAAGTTTAGGAATAGGTAGTGTGGCACTTGGTTCATTGTTAATACCCGATTTATTTAAAGACGGAAATGATGAATCTTTATCAGGACTAGGCTTGCCGCATTTTGCACCAAAGGCCAAGCGTATAATTTATCTTTTTCAGAATGGAGCACCTTCGCAGTTAGAGTCGTTCGATCACAAACCTGTATTGCGCACCATGATGGGGCAAGAACTTCCTGAATCCATTCGTAAAGGCCAACGTCTTACTGGTATGACTTCTGGTCAAAAGGCTTTTCCATTAGTTGGATCATACTATGATTTTAAACAGTATGGAGAAAATCGCGCATGGATAAGTGATCTCTTTCCGCACACGGCAAAAATTGTAGACGATCTTTGTATCGTTCGTTCGATGCACACTGAAGCAATCAATCATGATCCTGCTCTTACTTTTTTTCAGAGCGGCGCACAAGTGGGAAACCGACCTAGCATGGGCTCTTGGCTTAGCTACGGTTTAGGAAGCGAGAATAATAACCTACCCGCATTTACCGTATTGCTTTCACGTGGTAAAGGTAATGGTCAAGGTGTTTATTCAAAACTGTGGTCTAATGGATTTCTTGAATCTATCCATCAGGGAGTTCAGTTTAGTAGTGGTGAAACACCTGTGCTTTACTTAAATAACCACAAGGGTATCAGTATGGAAGATCGGAGACAAATGCTGGATAAACTAGCGGAGATGAATTCGATTTCATATCGGGAATTGGGTGACCCCGAAATTCACGCTAAAGTTCAACAGTATGAAATGGCGTATCGGATGCAAACCGCTGTGCCAGAAGTAACCGATGTATCAAAAGAACCAGACGATATCATAAAAATGTACGGCCCTGAGTGTTTGGTACCGGGCACTTATGCAGCCAATTGTTTATTGGCCAGAAAACTTTCTGAAAGTGGTGTTCGCTTTGTCCAACTCTATCATCAGGGATGGGATCAGCACGGAAATTTACCTAATGAAATGGCAGGGCAGGCCAAAGATGTTGATCAGGCGTCAGCAGCATTGGTGACAGATTTGAAACAACGTGGTTTGTTAGATGAGACTTTGGTGATATGGGGAGGTGAATTCGGTCGCACAAATTATTGCCAGGGTAGTTTTAAGGCGGACAATTATGGACGTGATCACCATCCACGAAGTTTTAGTATTTGGATGGCGGGTGGAGGAGTGAAGCCCGGCGTTGTATATGGTGAAACGGATGAGTTTGGCTACAATATTGTGAAAGATCCTGTTCACGTCCATGATTTCCATGCCACAGTACTTCATCTTTTAGGATTGGATCACGAAAAACTAACTTTCAAACACTTAGGCAGAAGGTATAGACTTACCGATGTAGCCGGTAAAGTTGTAAAGGGGATAATGGCATAACATCAAAAAAAATGAAACGAAGAACTTTTATAAAAAACGCTACCATAATAAGTGCAGCAAGTGCTTTTGCTGACGATCTATTTGCCAAAGACAAGCCTTCCGTTTATGGTCATGGTGATTTCAAATATAAAATGGATGCGAAATGGAGTAAAGCTGATCGCGTAAAGAATCCGGTGAACGATTGTCATGAAATGGTGCAGGACGATGCTGGAAGAATCATTCTGCTTACCAACGAAACACGAAACAATGTCATGATGTTTAATACTTCCGGAAAAGTAATAAAGACATGGGGTAATGCTTTTCCGGGCGGACACGGATTAACATTATTTGGTGATCAGCTTTTTATAACAGACACCGACAAACACCAGGTATACAAGACGAGTCTTGATGGAGAAATTTTATTAACGCTTGATGCGCCCAGGGAAGACAACCTGTACGCAAAGCCTGAGCAATTTGTTCCAACAGAAGTAGCTGTAACGGACAATGGCGATTTTTTCGTAGCGGATGGATATGGGGAGCAATACATATTGCACTACGATGCAACCGGAAAACTCCTTAACTATTTTGGGGGCAGGGGCGATGGCGATGAGAAACTGGACAACGCTCACGGTGTATGCCTCGATAAACGAAAGGGTACACCAACCCTCTTAGTGACAGACCGAACACGGAATTGTTTTAAGCGTTTTAGTGTGGAAGGTAAGTTGATGGAGTTAATAAAACTTCCCGGAGCTTGTGTTTGTCGCCCGGTTATTAAAGGTGATTATTTGTACGCAGCGGTGTTGCGTTCCCCCAATCTGGATACCGAGAAAAGCGGCTTTGTTACCATCCTTGATAAAAGTAATAAGGTGATTTCGAATATTGGAGGAACTGCGCCAGTTTACAATGAACAAGGTGAACTGCAGCCGATGGCGCAGGCTAAAAAAATATTTACCCATCCCCATGATGTTTGTGTTGACAGCAATGGTGACGTGTATGTCGCACAATGGGCTTCGGGAAAAGTGTATCCGTATAAATTTACGAGAGTTTAAAACCTGCCTTCTCGTTATTGTAAATTCAATCGGAGTACGTTGATCATGCGAAAACTTATTGGTGTTACCGAACACATATTGTTTACCCTTAATACGCTTACTATTTTTTTTCTTGTCTTTGAAAGCCGTGTGATTGTGCCTTCATGGTTGCAGATCGTTGGACGGATGCACCCTTTGATATTACACTTTCCAATTGTCATTCTTATCCTCGCCATTCTTCTTTACTTCTATTCATTAGCAAATAAAGAGACTAACAAACCAGAATACCTTAAGCACCTTCTATTGACAGGAAGTTTGCTGGCATCTGCAACGGCACTGGCAGGGCTCATATTATCACACGAATCAGGCTACTCAGGCACTGTGCTGCAATGGCATAAGTGGGGAGGCGTGGGATCAAGTCTTTTTTCTTCTGCTTTATACTATCTGTTAACCAAGCCATTTCCATCAAATAAAATAGCTGCAGCTACTGCGAGTATCACTCTTATCTTATTAACAATAGCGGGGCATTTTGGCGCTGTACTAACCCACGGTGAAGATTTTATTTTAGCACCTGTAAGAAGTGGCGAATCGATTAAGTTGGTAAAAATGGAAGAAGCTTTAATATACAATGATGCTATAGCTCCATTACTGGAGAAAAAATGCACGCAGTGTCATAACCCTTCAAAAGCGAAGGGTAGTTTAATTCTCACCAGCCCTGAAGCCTTTCAAAAAGGAGGTAAAGGCGGTAAGCTAATTGAGCCTGGCAAACCTGATGAAAGTTTGCTAATGGAGAGAATTTATTTACCATTGGAAGATAAGAAACACATGCCTCCTTTGGGAAAAGAACAATTAGAAGAAGAGGAAATTGCACTCCTCTCACAGTGGATAAAATCGGGCGGAGATTTTACCATAAAGGTTGTAGATCTTCCGGCATTTGATACGTTGCGTATTCTTGCCCAACAGCAACTACTACCTCGCCTACAGCATGAAGAACGATATGAATTCGCGGAAGTTAATATTGAAGATATTGAAGGACTTAGATCTGCCTACCGGGTTATTGATCCCATCGCACAAGGAAGCCCGGCACTTAGCGTCACGCTGTACAATGCAAGTCAGTACAATGCTAAACTTCTGGAGGAATTGAAACCGATAGGTAAGCAAATTGTCAGCCTTAATCTGAATAAAATGCCAGTTAAGAACCAGGACCTTAAAATCATTGGCGGATTTGAAAATCTCCGAAAACTTTATTTAAACTTCACTTCCATTGATGGATCTACGTTCCCAGAACTAAAATCGTTAAAACACCTGAAATTACTTTCTCTATCCGGAACACCAGTAACTGCAAAAAGTTTAACATCACTTCAATCGATCGAAAGTCTTAAAGAATTGTATCTGTGGAATACCGCTGTTTCCAGTGAAGAAATTAAAATCCTTAGATCATCATTAAACGGTATCCAAATTGAAGCGGGTTTTATACCTGATGCGAATATGATACTCCGACTTACTTCGCCTAAAGTGGCACAAGAGAGAAAAATATTCACAGAAGATATACCTTTGATTATTACGCATCCGATTCCGGGAGTTTCGATTCGATACACTGTCGATGGTACGGAGCCGGATAGTATACACAGCCCGTTATATCAACAATCGGTAAAGCTTACAGAGCCCGTCAGTCGTGTTAAGGCAAAAGCGTATAAGGTTGGATGGCTCAGCAGCGATGTTAGTACCATTACTTTCTATAAAACCTCATATCGCCCCGATACAATCATTTTAGCTTCACCTTCAGAAAAAAAATATGTGCCACAGGGATCAGCAGTGTTGATTGATTTGGATGCTGGCACAACTCAATACGGGAGTAATGAGGGTTGGGTAGGATTTCACAAGAATGACTTCGATGCCCAAATAGAATTTGAAGAGCCGACAATCTTAACCTCCGTTACTATTAGTAACCGAAGTAGTTTAGATGAAAATATTTTACCACCCAAACGAATTGTTGTTTATGGAGGAACAGATCGCAAGAATTTAGCAATGCTCAGTACATTGAATCCGGAACAACCAACCGCGACTCAACTTATACCATCTGGTGGCTATCGATGCAATTTTCCTTCTCAACATATAAAATACCTGAAGATCGTGGCGGAGCCTATGAAGAAGATGCCGGCTTGGCACAATAAGAAAGGCGAACCTGCCTGGCTGTTTATTGACGAACTGTTATTCAATTAGATGACAGTAATCCAGATAAATGATTTGACGCGAATTTAAATTTACAGAGTAAGCACCTGCACCTTTATTGCGTTCTACCGCTCT
>JANNPM010000530.1:0-2481 GCA_031400145.1 Chryseolinea sp.
CGGTTACCAAACGACTTTTTCCCGCAGCCGGAGGTGTTGCTGTGTCGTTTATTTTTTGGACGTTCCTGCTTCTTGGGATTACATCATTTGCGCAGCGGCCGGATTTGAAATTTGAACACTTCAATACCAGCACTGGCCTCAGCAAGAACTTTATCTGGCACACTTTCCAGGATAGTCGGGGGATAATGTGGTTTGCGTCGGAAAACGGGCTCGATCGATTCGACGGTTATAACTTTAGCTCCTACCAGCATGATCCTAAAGACAGGACCAGCATCGCAGGAAATTCGATCCGGGTGATCTTCGAAGACCGACTGCTGAATTTATGGATCGGTTCAAGCGCAGGACTGAATTTGTATGACCGCAAGAATAACAACTTCATTCGTTTTGAAAATCTGAAGCAGCCCATTGAGGCAGTCTATGAAGATAGCGATAACAACCTTTGGATTTCAAATAACAGGGGCGGGCTCTTTACGCTTGATCGTAAGACAAAAGTATTTACGCCATTCCAAAATGCCGTTGCCTCACCCTGGGACATAGGTAGCTTCTACAGCTTTTTGGAGGATAGTGAGGGTACCTTCTGGTATGTTAATGAGCTGGAAGTGCAAATCATTGACCCCGCTCGTAAAACCATCAAACGAGCAGACGTTCATGTAAAGGGCGTCACGAGTATCTTTGAGGATCGTCATAAGGACCTTTGGTTTACGAGCCGCACAGAAGGCCTGATTCGGTACGAGAGAAAGTCCGGCCGATACACTCACTACCTAAACAATGTCAGGGATGCCAATTCGCTGTCGGACAATGCTGCGTTTGCCCTTACAGAAGATGATGCGGGAAGACTTTGGATAGGTACAGACCACGGGGGATTGAACATACTCGACACAGATCGAAAAACATTTTATCATTACCTGCCAAACTCAGGGGACCCGGAAAGTATCAGCAGTCATTCGATCTATTCTTTTTACAACGACAGAAACAAACATATATGGGTCGGCACGTACAACGGCGGCGTTAACCTGACCAAAGATCCGAAATTTGCCCATTTTAAAGATACGCAAGGCGATGGGTATGGTTTGAATAACAACTACATACTTTCCTTCTGTGAAGATCAACTTGGCAACATTTGGGTAAGTACCGATGGCGGGGGCCTGAATTATTATGATCCAGGCACAGGAAGGTTTTCATATTATACACATGATCCTAAAAATGATAACAGTATCAGCAACGATTTTGTTACCAGTGTTTTTATAGACCGGGCCGGTTATATCTGGTCTGCATACTGGAATGGCGGCCTGGACAAGTTTGATCGCGCCCGGCAAAAGTTCATACATTACAGGCATAGCAAGTCAATTGCAACGTCATTGGCAAGCGATAATGTGTGGGATATCCTGGAAGATAGCGAACTAAACTTGTGGGTCGCCACCACGGCCGGGATAGATGTACTGAATCGTGCGACGGGTGAATTCATCCATTATACCTGGTTAAATAGCGGGCTAAGCTCTAATTCTGTCACCAATGTTTTTGAAGATCAGTCACATAACATTTGGGTTGGAACGACAGATGGATTGAATGTCTTTGACAAGAAATCCAAAAAGTTCAGAACCTTTTTTTCGCGTGAAGGGGATTCACGAAGTCTAAGTAATAGTCGCATAATGTCGTTGTTTCAAGACTCCAAAGGACGTCTCTGGGTATGCACATTCGATGGCTTGAATCTCTATGACAAAGCAAATGATTCTTTCACGCGCTATTCGCAAAAGGACGGTTTGCCATCCAATGGTGTGTGCAGCATTTTGGAGGATAAAGGTGGAAATCTCTGGATCAGCACCCAGAATGGATTGAGCGTTTTTAATCCTGAAAAAAGAACGGCAAAAAACTACAGCTCCGAAGATGGGCTTCAGGATAACGAATTCAAACAGTTTGCAGCCCTGAAAACGTCGAAGGGATTGATGCTGTTTGGAGGCAACAATGGGTTTAACATGTTTGATCCCGACAGCATATCTTCAAATTTATTTGTTCCACCCATTATAATTACGGACTTCAGGATTTTTAACAAGAGCATTACGAACTCGGACCCAGACTCAATACTGAAATATCATATCTCGGAGACGGACTCAATCAAACTTTCTTACGACCAGTCAGTTTTAACTTTCGAATTTGCCGCATTGAACTTTTCATTTGCCGGAAAAAATCAATACGCTTACAGGCTCAAAGGTTTCGATAAAGAGTGGAACTACATAGGCACTAAACGGTCTGCCACTTATACCAACCTGGATCCTGGTAATTACACGTTCACTGTCAGAGGCTCAAACAATGATGGCGTCTGGAACGAAACCGGCGCCTCAATCAATATTACGGTTACGCCTCCCTATTGGCAAACGTGGTGGTTTAGGACTTTTGTAGCCTTTAGTTTTGTGATATTGATCTACACTTTTACAAGGCTAAGGATTAATTCCATCAGGAGCCAAAAGATGAAATTGGAGGAAC
>JANNPM010000534.1:0-1926 GCA_031400145.1 Chryseolinea sp.
AAATACACGGCTGGACGACATTCAGATCGAACTCGTCCGGAAAAAATTTGCACCTTCAATGGATTTTACCCCGCCGGTAATTGCTTCATCTCCGGAGCCTCGGGTGCCGAATGCTGAAGTAGCGTCTGAACTTTCAGTTACTGCCGACATCGTCGATCCTTCAGAATCTAAAGAGATAAAGGAGGTAATAAAGGCATCAAAAATAGCGCTGTCAGGGCTCAAAGTACTTGGAAAAATTGAACTTTCTGAGCAAAAAAACAAAGAAGAAGAGACCCGGGTTCAAAGCCCGGGTATCGCCGCAGAGAATTTTAATGATCCGGCGGTGGACAGAAAAGATTCCAGGGTACCCAAGAAGGTGGTCCATACGCACCGTCCATACAAAAACCCTATCGCGTTGACGCGGGAGCGCGAGATGCAGGAGGAATTAGCGCGAAGAAAGGAAAAGGCTGCTCTGGAAAAGGAAAAGAAGACCCAGCGCTACTTAAAAAAAGTAAAATTGTCACCCCCAACCAAGGCCGTCCGGCTAGTGGATGAGCCTGTGATGCAAATGACCGATGCAGAGTTGAAGGAAGACCCGAAATCTTGGTGGGGTAAGTTTGTGAAATGGATAAGCACGTAATTCCTGTAAGTGAAAAGTAAACAGTTGCGATGGCCTTTCATGAATTTTGACATAGATCAGTTAAACGCCCGCAAGGCCTCATGATTTTCACTTCTCACTGACTAATTTTCTTTCCTTCACCTTATCGATCGTCTTTTGGGCAGTCAGTTTCATTACCAGTGGCAGAACCATCCGTGTAAGCCAGGAGGTACCTTTCAATTTATTGCCGATTAACATATTGATCCCAACCGATGACCCTAGCTTTAAAAGGCTGCTGCCTGCATTAGTCCTGAACCCCCCAATGAAGGAGACTATTTTCGTAATCGGCGCGATCTTTTCTTTAATCGAATTGATCTGGCCCTTAACGTAACTTTTCTGAATGATAAGGTCTGCCTCCAGCTTCTTTCTCTCAGCCACAAGCTCGTGGTAGGTGCTAATTCTGTTCATAAATTTTACGGATTATCAGATTACGCAAATTCGGAATGATAATTCCGTTCGCCATCAGGACACCAATTAGTAGCAGCAAAGAATAGAATCCACCCACGATAAAGAAACCCGCTTTTATGTTATGCAGGCGATCACCGATCCACCAGGCAGCGCCGAGCCCGGTAAAAAGGAGTATCAGCACAGTGACGACCAGTGTCATCAGGCCAAATATGCTAACGGAAGCGCCAAGAGATGTGTATTCAACAATACGAATGCTTGTTAGTTTACGATAGGTTTCGATTAAATCGCCAGCCGCGTCGACAATACTCTCTTGCTTAATTCTATCTTGCTCTTCCATGATCAATTTTTGCTGAGGCCTTCCAATTTGGCTCCAAGTTCTTCTACTGAATCTTCACCCTGTGTTTTTATTTTCGAAATAACATCCTTCCCAAGATCAAGCAAAGACCCGATTTCAGATAACCAGTCTTTTGCGCCGCCGGCGAGTTTCTTTTGAAGATCGGTTCCTTTTTCCGGCGCTAATAACATACCTATTGCTGCACCCGCTGCAGCGGCGACAGTTATACCGAGGATTACTTTCGTTGTTGTGTTCATAATTAATTTGTTTATACGTTAACAGTTTTCGTTTTCACTTTTCGCTTGGAAAACATTGTTGCGGTCTTCGGCTTATCCTTATTTGAACCGCGTTCGCCTTCCGGTGATTCATCGCCTAACAGCAAGCCCCAGGGGTTAAGTTGTGGAACCTTATCGAAGATGACTTTTAAGACAGCGAGTCCTGGAATAGCCAGAAACATTCCTGGGATCCCCGCGAGCGTGCCGCCAACCAAAACTCCGATGATTGTCACCAAAGCGTTTATTCTTACTTTATTACCTACTATTAATGG
>JANNPM010000162.1:0-3542 GCA_031400145.1 Chryseolinea sp.
TCGGTGACGCCTCACAAGTGAATGACCTCGCCATAGGCAGCGGCGGCAGCTTCCATGATGGCCTCACTCATCGTTGGGTGAGGATGCACCGACTTGATGATCTCATGGCCTGTCGTTTCAAGCTTACGTGCGACAACTACTTCACCGATCATCTCCGTGACGTTGGCGCCGATAAAGTGCGCACCCAGCCATTCACCATATTTGACGTCAAAGATCAGCTTGACAAATCCGTCCGGCGCACCAGCGGCCTTTGCCTTGCCCGAAGCAGTGAACGGGAATTTTCCTACTTTAATTTCGTATCCGGCCTTCTTTGCAGCCTCTTCCGTGTAACCGACCGAGGCAATCTCCGGTGAGCAATAGGTACATCCCGGAAGGTTATTATAATTCAGCGGTTCAGGATTCCTGCCTGCAATTTTTTCTACGCATACGATACCTTCCGCCGATGCAACATGGGCGAGGGCGGGCCCTTTAACAATATCACCGATCGCGTAGACGCCTTCGACGTTTGTCTTATAGAAATCATCCACTACAACTCTGCCTTTTTCGGTCTTCACACCGACATCTTCCAGGCCGAGGTTTTCCAGATTGGTCGTTACACCGACCGCAGACAATACCACATCTGTTTCAATTTTAATTTCACCTTCCGGTGTCTTTACGGTAGCAACACATCCTTCACCCGCAATATCTACTTTCGTGACTTCCGAATTCACGTAAATTTTCATCCCGGCTTTCTTAAAAGATTTTTCAAGGGCTTTCGAAATTTCTTCATCCTCCACCGGAACAATCCGTGGCAAAAATTCGACAATGGTTACTTCCGATCCAATAGTCTTGAAGAAATAGGCGAACTCCACGCCAATCGCACCTGACCCGACCACCAGCATTTTCTTTGGAAGCTTGTCGAGTACCATTGCCTCGCGGTAACCGATTATCTTCTTTCCATCGATCCTCATGCTCGGTAATTCGCGTGAGCGTCCACCAGTTGCGACGATGATGTTTTTTGCTTCGTAATCTGTCTTCTTGCCCGCTGCATCGGTGACCTCAACTTTACCACCTTTTTTCAGCTTACCATAGCCCAGGAGTTGTTCGATCTTGTTTTTCTTGAACAGGAACTGCACACCTTTGCTCATACCTGCCGCCACATCACGGCTTCTTTTTACCATCCCTGTGAGGTCGGCGCTGAAATCATTGACTTTGATACCATAATCGCTTGCGTGTTGCAGATATTCAAACACGCTGGCGCTTTTTAATAATGCCTTGGTCGGTATACAACCCCAGTTCAGACAAATTCCACCCAGCTCGGCTTTTTCGACCACCGCCACTTTCATTCCCAATTGAGAAGCCCGGATTGCAGCAACATAACCGCCTGGACCACTTCCGATCACGATCAAATCAAAACTCGACATAGCTTTGCATTTATGTTTCGGAGCCAAAGATAAACTGCGGATCGCGCTTTCAAAATGTTTGGCCTTTTAATAAGGAGGCGACGCTAAAGTACGGACGACATTGCTTCGAGGGTTGAATTTTAACAGATTTGGCTATTTTTGAAACGCTAACGGAAAACTTAACAGCCAAGAGCCGGCCGTGGGCTATGAATTATGAAATTATTAGCGGGAAAAACTGCGCTGGTCACGGGCGCTTCCAAAGGCATTGGAAGGTCCATAGCTTTGCGATTCGCCAACCACGGCGCTAACGTTGCATTCACCTATCTCTCCAGTATCGAACAGGGTGAGGCACTGGAAGCAGAATTAACTGCCAAAGGTGGGAAGGCCAAAGGTTATCGATCTGATGCATCTGACTTCTTGCAGGCGGAAAAACTAATAGACGATGTCATTAATGACTTTGGTTCGATACAAGTATTGGTAAACAATGCGGGCATCACGCAGGATACCTTGTTGCTAAGGATGACTGAGCAGAATTGGGACAAAGTGATGGCCGTAAATCTTAAGTCATGTTTCAATACGGTGAAGGCAGTGACAAAGCAGATGATGAAACAGCGGGGCGGATCCATCATAAACATGACCTCGGTTGTTGGCATAAAGGGGAATGCGGGACAGGCAAATTATGCCGCGTCCAAGGCAGGCATCATAGGATTTACAAAATCCGTTGCCCTTGAGCTTGGCTCGCGCGGAATACGATCAAACGCCGTTGCTCCCGGTTTCATCGAAACAGAAATGACCGCCAAACTTGATGAAAAAACTGTTCAAGGTTGGCGTGACGGAATCCCCATGAAGCGCGGGGGAAAACCGGAAGACGTTGCTGATGCATGCGTTTTTCTCGCGTCCGATATGTCCGTTTACATTAGTGGACAGGTACTTCAGGTGGATGGAGGCATGCTCACCTAAATTTTGGCGGTCAATTTGCCGCAGTGATCAGTAAACCTGTAAGTTATTGATCAACAGCCACAAAAGTCTGAGTCAAAACGTGTGGGCGCAAAGTGACTATAGAAAATTTTGTACGAAATGTTTGGAAACCAAGTGATCACCTTCTACGTTTGTGTATCAAAGTCGAATGAGCATAGCCGCTTGATCGATTTATAAAGAAGCGTGGAGAGACGGGCTCTGAGAAACGCTAGCAACCTACTGATACAGAAAGGTGCTAAATCCCGTTCCATCAATGGTGGAAACTATAAACCGGTTAAAAAAATGAAAAACATCATCAAGTCCAACCAAGTTTCGGGCGTCGGCCGCTTGCAAACTTATTCGAAAACGTTCCACCTTGCTATCCCGCAAAACAGCATCACACGCATGTGTTGTTGTAATGCCTGATGTTGCTGTCCAAGATTCTGAATCCCCGGCAACACATTAGCTTACGACCCTGCCAGGTGACAGGCAGCGCTGGTCACGGCTGACTCAACTCTCCACCCCTTTTCCAAAAAATTATTCTAAACAATTCACATTAAAAATTTTCAATTATGTCTAGTCTTCATTTTGAAACGCTACAACTTCATGCTGGTCAGGAAGTCGATCCAACCACCCGCTCCCGGGCCGTACCTATTTATCAGACGACCTCTTACACGTTCAGGGATTCCGAACATGGTGCCAATTTATTTGCCTTAAAAGAATTCGGCAACATATATACCCGCATCATGAATCCTACCACTGATGTATTTGAGAAACGCGTCGCTGCACTTGAAGGTGGCGTAGCTGCACTGGCCACAGCCTCAGGTCAGGCGGCACAATTCATAGCCCTCAACAATATTCTGCAGGCAGGCGATAATTTTGTATCGACTTCCTTTTTGTATGGTGGAACTTACAATCAGTTTAAGGTTGCCTTTAAGCGCCTGGGTATAGATGTTCGTTTTGCCGAAGGCGACAAGGTGGAAGCGTTTGAAAAACATATCGACAATAAAACAAAAGCTATCTTTCTCGAGTCTATTGGCAATCCGGGATTTAATATCCCTGACTTTGAAGCGATAGCAGCCCTTGCCAAAAAACATGACCTGCCCCTGATTGTCGACAATACCTTTGGCGCCGCCGGATACTTATTCCGCCCGCTGGAACATGGCGCAAACATAGTGGTGGAATCCGCCACCAAATGGATCG
>JANNPM010000508.1:0-8554 GCA_031400145.1 Chryseolinea sp.
TGAAGATCAGGATCAGGCCAAGTCCGGAATTTTGAATTCCGGTTTCGATCGCGACCGAACGATTAACAGGTTCACTATTTTTTAAAATCGAACTGAACAGGTAAGCGGCCGCAAGGCCCAGTCCATTATGCAGCATTACAATCCAGAACACTGACAAAATATGGTTTCTAAAAACTTCAAAGTTCCCGGTGAAGGCGACGATTATGATGCCCATCAGCAACAACATGGAAATGGACCTGAGGGTTTTAAAAATTTTCTGCGTGGCATTGGGAAAGATGCGTGCGAAGGCCATGCCTGCAAGTAGCGGCGCCATGAGAATGGTCACCATGTTAACGAAGAGATCCTTAAAACTTATTTCGAGGCTCTGAACTCTGATGACAAGCGATGGCACAAGCGATGATAGAAAGAAAAAGCTCAACGGCGTGAGCAAAAAACAAAAGATCGATGTGAAGGCCGAAAGTGTGACCGACAAAGCGAGGTTACCCTTCGCCAGCATTGAAAAGAAATTCGATGCGTTGCCGCCGGGGCATGAGGCTATGAGGATCATTCCGAGGGCAATATCAGGCATTGGATCTATCAGATAGATCAGTATGATCGTGATAAAGGGCAATAAGATATACTGACAGAAAAGACCAGTGAACACCGCCTTTGGATGATTGCGCAGCTGCAAAAAATGGTCAGGCTTGATGCCCAATGCCACGCCAAACATAATTAGCGCCAGGCATGCATTAAGTACAGTAACACTTCCTTCAGAAAAGTTTATCCGTATTGGCGCTGTTTCCAACATGATCCGATTATGGGCCTAATTTATAGACAAGTTTGTAATGTAGTACAACAACCTGTTATTCCGCCGCTTCCTGGGCCGCCTCATAACCCATGTCTGCGGGCAATGAAAACCCCTGTGCGGCGCGAACTGCGAGCTGGTCGCAACGCTCGTTCTCAGGGTGGCCGGCATGACCACGGATCCAATTGAATTTAGGGTTAAAGCGTTGGTGTAGCGGGATGTAACGCTTCCATAGGTCAGCGTTTGCTTTCTTTGCAAAGTTCTTGGTTTCCCAACCCCATAACCACTTCTTTTCTATTGCGTCGACAACATATTTAGAATCGGAATATATGGTGACGGCGATGCCAGTTTTGGTAAGCGCTTCAAGCCCTGCGATAACTGCCAGCAGTTCCATTCTGTTGTTTGTGGTCAGCCGAAATCCGCCAGATAATTCCTTCACTGCGTCCTTGAATTTAAGGATCACGCCATAGCCTCCAGGGCCAGGGTTGCCTTGCGCTGCACCATCAGTATAGATCCGAATCATGAAGGGAATACGTTGGATTTAAATATTTTTACCGCTATGGCTAACAGGATGACGCCAAACACCCTGCGCAATACCGAAAAGCCGGACTTCCCTATAACGCGTTCCATCCAGGAGGAAGATCTGAGTACAAGGTAAATCAATAGCAGATTAAGCAGTATTCCCACAAGCACATTCCACTCATGATACACAGCCCTGAGTGAAAGTATAGTTGTGAGTGTACCAGCTCCGGCGATAAGTGGAAATGCCAATGGAACAACTGAGCCTGAACCCTGCGCGTCCGGGTCGTCTTTGATCAGGGTTATACCCAGGATCATTTCCAATGCAACTATGAACATTACGATCGCGCCTGCTACCGCGAACGATGCCACATCGAGTCCGAACAAATTTAGGATAGATTGACCCAGATACAGAAAGCCGACCATGAGTGCGGCCGATATCATGGTCGCCTTCTCCGCCTGGATTTTGCCTTCCCGTTTCCGGATGATGATTATAAACGGAATTGATCCAAGTATATCGATAACGGAGAAGAGAATGAGCGATACGGAAAATATTTCTTTCAGGTCAAGCATAGCTGCAAAACGTGGCAAAGCTAAAACAAAAATGCCGGACTTACGCCCGGCATTTATTCAACAAGTTTTAACGTTGCACTTTTAATTTTGTGCTTCGCTCATAATGGTTTGCAGAAGGTTTTCAATATTTTTCAAGGAAGGCCATAAGCCTGTTGATCTCCTTCCTTTTTAATGCAGGAAAATTGGCAATTCGGAAAGTCGCTGGTTTCCAGTCGCCGTAACCTTCTCCCAATAAGATCCCTTCTTCCTTTGCCCGCAATTTTATTTCCTTTATAATTGCCTCGGCGGCGGTTACCGTTACTACAGTATAGGACTGCACTGATCTGGTATGAACCAGATGTTTCAACGACTTTCTTTCCGATAGGAATTTTATCCACCTTCTGTAGCGCTTTTCTGTTTTGGCATGCACCTCTGCGAGGGGGGGTGAGTCTCTTAATACCCTGCTCAACAAGTAGATGGCCATGACATTGGGCGTGAAGGAAGTTTGCCATTTTTTCATCATGTCAATCATAAAAGTCAGGCTGTTATAATGGCTCGTGTCGCCAATGTCCTTCGCCCGTGCTATTGCGCGCGGTGAGCAGATGAGCAAGCCCAGCCCCGCAGGCAGGCCGAAGCATTTTTGTACCGAGGCAAACCAGACGTCGGCTGACCTGATATTGAGCTTTATACCGGCAAGAGAAGATGTTGCATCCACTGCAATAAGAGCATTTGGCTTGCTCCGCCGGATAGATCTTAACACACTGTTGGTTACCTGCGTTCCGTTTGATGTTTCGTTTTGCGTCACACAGATCACGCTTTCATCGTCGGTCTGATGCAATAGTTTAGCGTCAATTTTTTCCTCTAATCCGAACGAAACGGCTTCAGCTTCTCTCAGCCGTTTGGTATAGTCGAACCACTTCTGTCCGAACGCACCGTTGTACAGGTGCCAGCTTTTGTTCTTCACGAGCGACTGCGCAATAATCTCCCAACATTCCGTAGCAGAAGACGTAAAGAAGATCATATATCCTCTTGGAACGCTGAGCTTATCGTGTAGGAGCCCGATGGTTGTTTTTGACAGCTCGATAAACTGCTCACTCCTGTGGTTTGCGCTCAGAATGCCTGTCTTAACGGCGTCGGTAACATACTGGGGGATTTCATCATGGATGCGTGAGGGGCCAGGGTAGAAAGAGATCATAATTTTTTTGTTTGTGTTCCGGATCGGTCACCGGAAGAACGTTCAAAAGTTGCGCAGAGTATTCAATCACAAAGTCACCAAATAATTGACGGCCATTGCGTACCCTTCCATGCCGAAGCCGGTAAGCATGCCGGCACACTTTGAGGTGATTAGGCTCGTGTGGCGGAATTCTTCGCGCGCGTGAATATTGGAGATGTGAACTTCAACCACTGGAGTAGTGATGCCGCCGATGGCATCATGGATCGCGACGGACGTATGGGTATAGGCTCCGGCATTAACGACAATTCCTTTAAAAGAAAATCCCACCTCGTGTAATTTATTGACGATCTCACCCTCGACATTCGACTGATAGTACAGAATGTCAATGCCGGGAAATTGCTTATTAAGGGTCACGAGATACTCTTCGAAAGATTTACCGCCGTAAATCGATGTTTCACGCTTGCCGAGCAAATTGAGATTCGGGCCATTGATGATTTGTATTTTCATGTGTTAATAATGATTTTTTCGTAGTCACATGGAATCGCATGGTTAATTAACATCCTTTTGGGTGAACGCAGTGCATGACGATTTTATGTGTTAATAATTGCTTAGTTGTCACATGGAATGGCCAGACCAAATTATCATCACTGTTGGTGAACAAGATGCATGGCCATTTCATGAATGCGACAGGTCTACATTAACGTTAATTCGGTTAAAGGTAAAGGGCCAGGGGACAATAAAAAATTCTTTATCGTAATATTGAACTGTGAACTGGGAGATGCATTCTAAACAATTTGGGCATTACCTGCGACTTGAGCGATCACTATCCGCGAACTCAATCGAGGCCTATCTGCATGACGTTGAATTGCTGCGGCAATTCATGGCGGTGTGTTATCCAAACGTGTCACCCCTAAAGGTAGTGACACGCCAACTTCAGGCCTTTTTGCAGCATATTGGAGAACTCGGTATGAGCGCACACAGTCAGGCAAGAATCCTGTCCGGATTGAAAGCATTTTACAAATATTTGTTTTCAGAGGAGTTAATAGACAAAGATCCCACGGACTTGATTGAAGGCCCTCGTCTCGGAAGAAAGCTACCTGATACCCTGAGCTATCATGAGATTGAAAAGATGCTGAACGGAATCGACCTTTCTTCCGCGGAAGGCGGAAGAAACAGGGCAATGCTGGAAGTGTTGTATAGCTCCGGTCTGCGCGTAAGCGAATTGGTAGAGTTAAAAATGAACAATGTATATTTTGATATTGGATTCTTGCGCGTCGTAGGCAAAGGCAATAAGGAAAGACTTGTACCGATCGGCCGCGATGCCCTTCGGTTTCTGAAGATCTATTCTAAAGATATCCGTGGTCAGTCGCCACACAAACCCGTTCAGAAGGGATTTGATACCTACGTATTCCTTAATCGCAATGGACGCAAGCTGACCCGTGTAATGATCTTTACAATCATTAAGAATCTTGCCCGTCAAGTAGGATTGAACAAAACTGTCAGTCCCCATACGTTCCGGCATTCCTTCGCCACGCATCTTATCGAAGGCGGCGCCGACCTTCGCGTTGTCCAGGAGATGCTTGGACATGAATCCATCACGACAACGGAAATTTATACGCATCTTGATCGCGATTATTTGCGGCAGGTCATACAAGAGTTTCACCCCCGGTCGTAATTCTTTTGTACCTTCCTGCCATGAAAAGCAAAGGTTTTCTTGCCCTGCTCATTGCCTGTACCACCCTTGCGCTGCATGCGCAGTCGGTGAAGACCCACACCGAGAAAGGCGTGGAGATGAAAAATTACCAAACTTTCTGCGTGATGAAAGGTGAGTTTATGACTCCGCCGGATATGCGCAAGGTTAATGAAGAGGCATTGTATCAGGCAATCAAAAAAGCCGTGGTAAAGGAGATGCAGGAACGCGGCTACGAATTTATCAATGATTCCACGGCGCAACTTCGTGTAAGCTACGTTGCAGGTTCTTATAACCTGACAGATGCTGGCGTTAACGGTCCTCTTGGACAAACCCCTGCGTCCACGCCGTCAGACATAAACCAACCGCGATCGTGGTCGACTACCACGCGGGGGGGAATGTTAGTACTTGACATCATGGATTCATCCAACAAGAAGCAGCTATGGAAGGCCGAAGCAAATAATCTTAGGCTTGAGGATGTTGACTTTGATCATGCCCTGGATGTCGTAATCTATAAGGCATTCAAGAAGTTTCCGAATAAGCTTAAAAAAAAGAAGAGAAAGTAAGACTGGGAATGTACAAGTCGGTAGTTCGTCCAATACTTTTTCTGGCAGGGCCGGAAAAGATACATCATCTGGTTTTTACCGTCCTCCGTACCGCTGGCAAAATTCCAGGGTTCTATCGGCTGCTTCGTTATCTTTTCGTCGTTGAAGACCCCTCACTCGTACGCGTATTATTTGGAATCACGTTCAGCAATCCTATTGGGCTGGCTGCGGGTTTTGACAAAGACGCACGGCTCATCGATGGATTGGCCTCGTTCGGATTTGGATTTATCGAGATAGGGACATTGACGCCTAAACCTCAGGATGGCAATGACAAACCAAGACTATTCCGCCTGTCCAGCGATGAAGCATTGGTTAATCGAATGGGCTTCAACAATCAGGGCGTCCGTGTGGCAGTCGAACGGTTAAAGGCGAGAAAGTCGAACGTAATCGTAGGCGGGAACATTGGAAAGAACAAGTCTACGCGCATCGAAAATGCACAGGATGACTATGTTGATTGCTTCAATGCCCTTGAACCCTATGTGGATTATTTTGTGGTAAACGTCAGTTCACCCAATACACCTGGTCTGCGGTCACTGCAGGAGAAGGAACCGCTGCAAAAGTTGCTGTCGACGATAAAGCAACTTAGCCTGACGTCTGTAAATCCAAAACCGGTTTTGCTCAAGATATCGCCTGACCTTACTGATGAACATCTTAACGACATCGTCGAGATACTTACTAAGACAAGAACCGATGGTGTGATTGCTACCAACACGACTATTTCAAGGGCCAATCTGAAAACCTCTCAGGATAGATTGAATCAAATAGGTTATGGGGGCCTGAGTGGCGCACCGCTTGGTGAAAGATCAACAGACGTGATCCGTTATCTGCGAAACAAGCTCGGACCCGACTATCCGATTATTGGCGTGGGTGGGATCATGACGGCAGCTGATGCTATTGTAAAACTAAAGGCGGGCGCAAACCTTATTCAGCTTTACACTGGATTTATTTATGAAGGGCCGGGGCTGATACGCAAGGTGGCGAGGGCCGTGCTTCGGGAGCAGTTATGAGTTATGTGCCGGGAGCCTCGACCCCAGGAATAATCGATCATGCATTGCAAATTTTTCAAGCGGAAAATTTATGTAAGTTAATCAGCGAGCGGAACTCTTTTTGTTTCGTCAATGCAGGTGTTGAATATGTTTCACGCATAGGGATCTACTGCGTAATATCTGGTAATTATTGTTTGAGAGTGTCGCGTTGTGCTTCGCAGGGAGTAACTTTTAATGTCTTAGAAAGCAGTCGCAGAACATTGAATTTTCTATCATGTAAGTTGAAAGATTTACTTAGTTTTGCTCATTGCGAAGAATGGCACAGAACACCTATAAGTCAAATACATTTAAGAAGCCTGAGAAAGAAAGGAAGGGCAAGTCTTCGTCAAAGGCAAAATTCAGCTTGGGATTTTTTAAAGACCCAAGACTGAAGCTAACGGTCGGCTTCTTTCTTCTGATAGTATCTGTTTATTTGTTCCTGGCAATGTTGTCCTACCTTTTTACAGGTCAGGCTGATCAAAGCGTTGTGGATGCGCGTGGCGTCGGAATGCTGGAATCCGGACAAGAGGCAGAAAACTGGCTAGGTTTGTATGGTGCTATCATATCACATTATTTTATTTTCCGCTGGTTTGGAGTAGCGGCGTTCTTTATTCCCCCGTTACTTTTTATCATCGGCTTCAAGAGCATATTTAACCGCGAGTTGCTGCGGATAATCTCTTTCTCAATCTTGTCAATTTTTTCAGGTTTATGGCTTAGCCTGCTGCTGGGCTACATGACGATGAAGAATGATGGTGCCAGCGATTGGAGTTTTCTTGGTGGAGGACTGGGGTATCATCTTGCTGTGATCAGTGACGGGCTTTTTGGATGGGGCACGTTTCTCATCCTTATTCTGACGCTATTCGTTTTCATCATCTTCTTTTTCAACGTCACCGCTATACCACTGTTTGTGAGCAATCCCAAACCGATGGGCAACGATGCAATTCTGGAACATCGAGATGTAGACCCTTTGTTTACTTCTTATACAGATGACAAGGATAACTGGCCAGAGCTACCGGAGAAGGTCATCGAGAAGCCACTGCCAATGGGGCTCACGACACTGCCAATCGAACCCTCGGCAAAAGATCTTGAGCTGGAAGTGGAAAGATCTCCGCAACTTAAACGTGAGCCATCAAAGGTTGAAACACAGAAAAAACTTCCAAAGGAAGAGCCATTCTTTACCGTTGAGGAAGTTGTTGAAACCGACAAACTGGCCGAGCAGCTGGTACATGAGCAAGGCCTGTATGATCCGACGCTCGAGCTGAGCGGATTTAAATTTCCTCCCCTGGAATTACTAAGCGAATACGACACAGGCAAGGCCGGGGTTACGCAGGAAGAACTGAATCAGAACAAAGACAAAATCGTCGCTACACTCGTCAATTTTAAAATTGGAATACAAAGCATCAAGGCCACCATCGGACCAACGGTGACCTTATACGAGATTGTGCCGGACGCAGGTATTAAAATATCACGCATAAAAAATCTGGAAGACGACATTGCGCTCAGCCTTTCAGCACTTGGTATAAGGATCATTGCGCCGATTCCGGGCAAAGGAACGATCGGAATAGAGGTGCCGAATAAGAATCGTGAGATGGTAAGCATCCGGTCTGTATTCAGCACACAGAGTTTTGCCAAGACCGACAAGGAATTGCCAATCGCTTTAGGAAAGACGATTTCCAATGAGGTACTTGTTATCGACTTGGCCAAAATGCCTCACCTGCTGGTTGCCGGGGCTACAGGCCAGGGTAAATCTGTAGGGCTAAACGTTATTCTCACTTCTCTCATATACAAGCGGCACCCTTCGCAGTTGAAATTTGTTCTGGTGGATCCGAAAAAAGTGGAAATGTCACTGTATAGCAAACTTGAGCGCCATTACCTCGCAAAGCTTCCCAATAGTGAAGAAGCGATTATTACAGATACCCGTAAGGTTGTACATACACTGAACTCTCTATGTATTGAAATGGAGAACAGGTATGAAATCCTCAAAGATGCCGGTGCGCGGAATCTGAAGGAGTACAATGCCAAGTTTGTATCGAGAAAGCTTAATCCCAAGGAAGGGCACCGATTCCTGCCTTATATCGTGCTGGTGATAGATGAGCTTGCAGATTTAATGATGACTGCTGGCAAGGAAGTGGAAACGCCCATCGCCCGGTTGGCTCAACTCGCGCGCGCCATCGGAATTCACCTGGTCGTGGCGACGCAGCGCCC
>JANNPM010000510.1:0-3429 GCA_031400145.1 Chryseolinea sp.
CCTCAAGGGATATCACGACGACATTACAATTCTCTCTTGCCGCGTCGGATGATCGAACCCCGTTCACGTTCCCCTTACGTCCTCGCGCCTTTGTGGTTAACTGCCTTGAGATTCAAGTAGGTCCTTTTATGCTCCATCGCACGCCATTCTTCATTCCTTTGGTCTACCCGTCGCTGACTTGGAGAATACCATCCCGGCGCAAACAGCTTTACCTTACCTTCGATGATGGCCCAATCGCCGGACCCACCGACTTTGTCCTCGAAACCTTGCAGAACCTTAAAGCAAAAGCAACATTTTTCTGTATCGGCGATAACGTCTGCAAATACCCTAAAATTTTTAAGGCCGTCGCGGAACAAGGCCATGCCATCGGAAATCATACCTATAATCATCTGAACGGGTGGCGCACGAATTCGAAAAAGTATATAGAGAACGTGATGCTGTGTGAAGCGGCGCTCGATCAACATAGTTCAGATAAAGCGCCGGCATATTCCCTTTTCCGCCCACCATACGGGAGGATTACGCGCAGCCAAATTGCTGGCCTTTCACGATTTAGGATCATTATGTGGGACGTGTTAACGATCGATTACAATATGCGGCTTTCCCCGGACAAATGTCTGAGGAACTCAATACGAGCCACGCGCAACGGATCCATCATTGTTTTTCATGACAGTCTTAAAGCCGCCAGGAACCTTACGTACACCTTGCCGAGATTTATAGAACATTTTTCGGCATTGGATTATGAATTCAATATTATCACTGATGGCAAAGATCGTGGTAGCGCCACTTGACTGGGGCCTGGGTCACGCGACCCGATGTATTCCGATCATTCGGTTATTGATGCGACGCGGATATGAAGTTGTTCTCGCCGGGAGTGGTGAATCACTGGCGCTGTTAAATGAAGAATTCCCCGCGCTGCCATCATTTCTATTGCCACCCTATGCTCCGACCTATGCGTCGTCGGATGCGATGGCCTGGAAGATGTTAATACAGACACCGAAGTTTCTTGATGCAATAAAAGGCGAACACGAAGCATTGAAAAATATTGTCACGACTGAAAGGATAGATGCCGTCATATCGGACAACCGTTACGGCTGCTGGTCCTCAGTGGTACCATCAATATTCGTAACGCATCAGACCAATGTACGCCTGCCGGCGATGCTTTCCGGACTTCAGGCCATTGTCCGGAAATTAAACATTCGTGCCATCAACCGTTTTACGCAGTGCTGGATCCCCGATATATCCGGGCCGCAAAACCTCTCAGGCGACCTGACAAAGATTAAAGGCTTTGATCCATCAAGAATAAGATACATTGGTAACCTCTCGCGGTTTAAAACTCAGCCTGAATCCGAAACAGTATACGATGTGGCGTTTGTACTTTCGGGACCCGAACCTCAGCGGGCCATTCTGGAAAACATCATCGTCGCCCAGGTTAAGTCAACGCGTCTGCGGTACTTTATCGTCAGGGGAATTATCAGTGGAGGCCAGCCTTTGTCAAGCAACATATCCTATGCGGACTTTCTTTCCACTGGGTCGTTGCTGAACCTTATCATGCGCTCCACTTGCGTTGTTGCCCGCAGCGGATATTCAACCATCATGGATTTGGCAAAACTTGGGAAGAAAGCTATCTTCATTCCGACACCAGGGCAGACTGAACAAGAGTATCTCGCGAAAAGAATGATGAAAAGGAAGATCGCTTACGCCATGGCACAGAATTCCTTTAACTTACAAGACGCATGGAAGGCGTCCATCGAATTCACAGGATTTGGTGCGAGTATGACACGGTTTGATTTACTGGACGAGAGCATAGTTGAGAATTTGTCGGCATTGCTGTTATCTGAGAACTTAACTTCCGATTAATCGCGCGTCAAATCATGAAGAATTTTTTTAAGAGCTTCAGGTATGCAGTACACGGTATATGGTACGGTATCGACGGCCATTCTAATTTCAAGGTGCAGATTGGCGTTGCCGGAGTTGTCATTGCTGCCGGCTTTCTGTTTAGGATCACGCCCATCGAATGGTGCATTATCCTGATTTGTATCGGGATGGTACTCGGGCTCGAAATGTTGAATTCCGCTATTGAAAGCCTTGTGAATCTTGTCACGCTTGAACGTCAGCCCCTGGCCGGCCGGATCAAGGATATTGCCGCCGGAGCAGTTCTATTTGTATCAATAATATCTCTGATTGTAGGCATCATCATATTCAGAAAGTACGTGCTCCACTGATACCGTAGCTTTCTTTTCCCGATATTTGAAGGTTTGAAGCACGACATGCAGCAGTTCATAGATACCCACGCCCATATTTATCACGACGACTTTAAACCCGACCGGGCGGACATGCTCAACCGATGTCTTGAAGCACGCATCGGGAAAACTTACATGCCAAACATCGATCATGCTTCCATTGACGCCATGCTCGACCTTGAAAGCCGCTCGGAAGGGAGGTGCATTTCCATGATGGGCTTGCATCCCTGTTCTGTAAAGAAGGATTTTGAACGTGAGCTGTATCTTGTAGAGGACTGGCTGTCAAAACGATCTTTCGCCGCAGTAGGGGAGATCGGAACAGACCTTTATTGGGATAAGTCATTTTTTGAGCAGCAAAAGGAAGCATTCACCGTACAGATCAACTGGGCAAAAAAGTATGGCCTCCCCGTTGTGATCCACTGCCGCGAAAGCATCGAGGAAACAATAGCGCTAGTCGAAAATCTGAAGGATAACAACCTAACTGGCATCTTTCATTGCTTCACCGGAGATCTCAAACAGGCGGAGCGCATTATTGCACTGGGCTTTTACATTGGCATTGGCGGTGTGGTCACATTCAAGAACAGCGGTCTCGCTAAAGTCGTACCTGATATTGCCCTTGATCACATCGTGCTGGAAACTGACAGTCCCTATCTCGCACCCGTTCCGCATCGCGGAAAGCGCAATGAGCCAGCATACATCCCGCTCGTTGCCGGCAAGATCGCGACGCTTAAACGCATCACCATTGAGGAGGTGCAGGAGGTTACATCAACCAATGCATTAAAACTTTTCGATCCACTGCCCCAATGAATCTCAAAAAAGTTAGTATAAACACTGCCCTTCCTGGGAAATCGCGTGCGCGGATATTGATTATCTATACCGGCGGCACATTTGGAATGAGCTATGATCGCGACGGTATGCTGGTACCTTTTGACTTCGAATACATCCTCACCCAGCTGCCCACGTTAAAAAATCTTGCCCTGGAGATCACGGCATTCTCGTTTGTCGATCCTATAGATTCTTCCAATATCAACATCGATCACTGGCAGCTCATTGGCAAGATCATTTATCAAAACTATGATGATCACGATGGATTTGTTGTTTTGCATGGTACCGATACGATGGCCTACACAACTTCCGCATTGAGCTTCATGCTGGAAGGCTTAAATAAGCCCGTTGTTTTTACGGGTGC
>JANNPM010000511.1:0-17974 GCA_031400145.1 Chryseolinea sp.
ATAGCCGTCCATGCCCGCCTGGAGGCATTCTTCCCGGTCACCCTGCATAGCGTTAGCAGTCATAGCAATGATTACTGGCTGAATAGTCAGGCACAGTCTGATCATCCGCGTAGCTTCGAGGCCGTCCATTTCAGGCATCTGTACATCCATAAATATCAAATCATATTTTATCTTGCTAACCTCTTCCAACACTTCATTGCCGTCCTGGGCGATATCTGGATTGTAGCCCAGCTTGCTCAACACTTTAAGAGCAAGCTTCTGATTGATTCTGTTATCTTCTGCAATCAGGATCTTCAAGGGAAACTTTTTGGCGAAGTCGGTCGAAAATTTCTGTGTGGAATTCGTCGATTCAGCGGGTACCCGCTGGTCCTTATGCATTAACGCGGTAAGAATGTGCTGGCTGAGAAAGTTGTACTTTACGGGCTTCAAAATCACGGCGCTAAAAAGTTCAGGGTGCTTTTTACTTTCAAGATCGCTTACAACGGTCAATAAGATAAGTGGCAATGACGGATAATCAATGCTTATCAGTTCCGATAACTTCATACCATCCATTTCGGGCATCTGCATTTCAATTACAACAAGCTCAATTGACTTGTCCTGAGCAAGCTTTGCCAGGGCCTCAGTGCCTGAACTGGCGATGACAACCTGCAATCCACGTTGTGTAACTTCTTCGCGAAGCGCATCCCGAAGCATGATGTTATCCTCCACAATAAGTATTTTTTTTCCCAGAACCGCCGACATATCTGTATCTGGCCGTTGCAGATGTTCACCTTTTTGCAGGAGCAATTTGAACTTGGCAATCGTGCCCTTTCCTTTGATGCTTTCTATATGCAACTTTCCCCCCATGGATTCAATGATTCTTTTGCTGATAAGAAGTCCATTTCCACTAATCGGCCTGGAGCCTTCGCTCGCCTTTAAATCCTGTGGCTGAGATAAAAGTCTGATCTTATCATTGGACATACCCAACCCGTTATCATGGATCTCAAAGGCAAGTTCAATAGCATTACCGCCTTGATGAAATAAATCAACCTTCACGTAGATTTCGCCCTCACGGGTAAACGTGATAGCATTTTCTACCAGGTTCATTAATATCTGTCTAACCTGTGCGCTATCGCCAATGATTACTGATGGAATTGCTGGATCGATTCGATGCACCAACTCAAGATTGGAGCGGGCTGTAACGCTTGCGAAAATTTCAAAGACCTCATCCAGGCTATTTCGCAAGTCGAAATTATTTTTTTCAAGATTCAACTTTTCCGAGACTACCTTCGCGTCGGCCAAAGTATCACCCATGAAAATCTCGTTGATCGTAGTGACGAGTCCCTCGCTGCAATTTCGGATTGTCTCATTGTATTCCTTCTGCTCCGCCGTAAGAGATGTGTCGTCGAGCAGTGATACCATACCCAAAATGCCGTTTAAAGGTGTACGTATCTCGTGATTTATGATACTTAGCAATTGCACCTTTGACTTCTTGACGTCAATCACTTGTTCTGCAGCGCGGCGTTGATTCAGCACCGCATAAGCGAGGAGCTCCGACTTTTCCTGAACCTGGCGCTCAAGTTCAATAGCCCTTGTCTTATTTGCATTTATTATTCGCCACAAAATGACATATGAAACGACTACAAATAGTATAAATAATCCTATGATGGTATTCATCTGGGAGGAATTAAAGTGATATTGACAACCTGCTTCATCTATTTGATCCTGTTAATCCTCCAATACTCAAGCTGGCACCTATCACAAAATAATGGTGATCGCTGGCCGGGCTGAACACATATAAAGGGAAATTCCATTGCCCAATCGTAAAACCGATCACTCCGCCTGGCTCCACCATTAAGTTTGCAGACTGATACAGATAAGTATGCTGTGTCGTCACGCCGACAAAGAGCCAGCTCCAGGGTTGATAGCCTAACTCTGACCATGCGAAGAAAAAATCCCCGCTTTCGTAATATGCGATTGTGTATTGCGACTGAGTGGAAAAAAATATATGACGATACTCAACAACGGCATTCATCCCACCCGAGACACCCTTATACTTCCCTGCAACGCCTCCGAGAAGGGGTGTAACAGAATAGGATAGCTTATCTTTACTACCATGAGGCTCCCGAATATCGGAGAGGATCGAAATCCTACCCGTAAACGCCTTTCCGACATAGAATGAAACCGTTTCGAGTTCCTCGTAATTATACCTGGCTTCGGCATACCACTTATCAGGGCTTTCAAAACTTACAATCGGTACAAACGTCATCAGCTGCGTGCTGTTAAAATAGAAATACTGCTCAAAGCCAACCTGGGCTTCGACGCTAAGCAAAAAGAAAAACAAAGGGATGATGCAGATAAATCTAGTTCTCACCTTCAATAATTATAAGCTCTGATACGCTCAGCTTCGTTAGCAGCCCGATATCCTTCAGGTGAGGATTCCACGAAAACAAAAGGACGTCAATGGGTCTCCATAGAAGCACCCAGCTAAAAATATCGAGGCTGTTATGAAGCGCCGCTATAATGCGGTTTTCTTCATCAATTAACATAGGCACAAAGCCCTGTGTGATGAGAACCACGAGGATACTTACCGCCAGCAAAATCCAGCTCCGCATTTTAAATCTTTCGAATTCTTTTATTCGGCTTGCCAGCCTGAGAGAATAGTGTCTCCGGATTGCATACATGAGCGGTTGGGCATATTGCTTATCCTTCTCGCTTATACATTTGAACTTGTAAAAAAGTACAGAATAACGCTTGGCCGAAGAAACTGTTCCTTTTATATACTCCTCCAACTGATGACTTAGCTGGCGCTTATATATCGGTGCAGGATCATGCCTATTGAAATAATCGTTTATTGTATGCATGTCCAGGGTAAGGAATATGTTGATCTGATCTGGCGTCGCCTCCATTATTAATTCATTTTTTTCCTTGCAAGTGTGCTGACCGGCTTTTATAGAGGGACTTTTAGGACTTAATGAATCCGCAGTTGTTTTGACTGCCGATTCATTGCCATGTACACCAGAAGCCCGGCCATTACCAGCACTCTAAAGGGCAATAACTATGCGGCGAACAATTGTAACTAACGGTCAGGCAAATCCTCGCGATTTCGGTAAAAGCAGGCCAGCAAAAAACTTCAGGCTGACTTCCTTCCACTCTCCTGGTAATTAGGTATGCCCTTTTGATCAGGTAAAGCTGCATATTACAGACCTAGCAAACATCAGAAAATAGATGAATTTAACAAATCGGAGTTAGTATCCCTGAGCGGCTGCATAACGGGTTATTGGAGCCATAAGGCACACGATATCAAATTGTTATTGCTATTTGCATGGGCGGCCTGATGTTATGTTGAAATGTCAGAAAAAATCTGATCGAAGATGTCAGGGATTCTCTTACGACCTATCGGGAATTAGTCGCCAACGGATATAAAAAACGTCGCAGGACGGTCGACAGAATTTACGATTTCAAAAGGCCGGTGCATGACACTATACTCCAGCTGTCACAGTCGAGCTTATCAACTTGCTATAAGTTGAATAGTCTTTTATGCAGGTTTCACTTTCACCGTCGCATGGGGCTAGGGAACACCGACACACTTTCTTTCACAGATCTGCCGTCGGCAGTGACCGGCTTGACAGCAATACCGTATATGACCGGCAACGCAGGATCATACTTGCTGTTACCGAATTGCGAACATGATATCGAAGCGTTCCCGGTGCCTACTATGCTACACTGATTTCCGTCTATACTGATGACCGATGAATTGCTGCTTGTAAATATTACCGGAAGACAGGAGGTTGCCGTAGCATGAAGCAAAAAAGGAGATGTACCCTGCGCAATTTCTTTTGGTAAATTTTCAAAGCTGATGGTCTGCAATAGTTTGTTAACGGTAAACAGCCTGATCACCATAGGCGCAGCATAAAACACATCATTTCCCGCCTGAGAAGCCGACAGAAATGCAGTACCGCCACCCGTTATTTTTACAATATTTCCCTCTACTACGGCGACCTGTGGATTGCTGCTTGAGAACGAAACAGGCAGGCCTGAGCTTGCTGAAGCGGTTAATTCAAATTCGGGATCGCCTACGGATCGTGACGGAAGAAGCTGGAAATCAATCACCTGACTTTTTCTGCCTGTACAGACGGTGCCCCTTACAAGTGGCGGAGCCGGTATTGCTGAAGAACAATGCGGCTCCTGGCCGGCACGATGGCTTACCGTTCTTCGCATATCCGACGCTCGTGGAATTAAGCCTTGACTTCGAAAAGACCCTACCGCGTTAACATTGATAGCGCAAAGTATCAGGCTCGCGAAAAAAGTACCTATTCCAATTGTTTTGTTTGGTTTTGCTTCTGTCCCCAAAATGTAAGCTTAAGATTAAAATGTATTTGCTCCCGTATATCCTGCTTCAGATACCAAGATAACCACCAATTACTGCAGTCTTTTTGTAATTTTAGTCTTAAAGGTACTCCAATGGGGATTGGAGTTCATGATAAATTTGACCTTCGCCGGCGGTGCGGATCTCTTTGACTCGTCGTCGGTTGCTTTACGATGCCGAAATGAAGCAAACACGCGTCCATACCATACATAACAAATTAACATCCAAAAATATTTGCCTCTTTCCAATGATACGATTCGGACCGTAGACGTATTTGCCGCGCTTGACTTACTCCACTATAACTCTTTCCTCAACCCTGAAATCAGCGCTCTCTGCTTTGACCAGATATTCTCCTGCCTTTACATTATTGCTGAGGTCTATTTCGTAAATTCTTACGCCTTGGTTCACAACACCCCTGAAAACTATTCTTCCCATCACATCATACACCACAACAGTGGTTGGAGTCTCGAGAGAATGGTGAAAATCCAGAGAAAATTTACTATCCTTTGCCGGATTCGGAAAGGCTGTCATTTTTGACATGGCCTCCGCTATATCAATCATGCGGAGGGTTGAATATGTATAAGCACCATCAAAGTCGGTTTGTTTTAAACGATAATACGATCGGCCAAAAAACGGATTACGGTCAACGTAATTATATTTGTGCGTTGTTTCCTGCGACACATCTGCCTGTATATTATCGATGTCAGAAAAGTCTAAGCCTTCTGCGCTCCGTTGTACTGTAAAATAATCATTGTTCAGTTCAGTGGCTGTTTCCCAATTCAGATCTACATCGCCTTTTACTACTGCAGCTGTAAAACTTATTAACTGGATGGGAAGCGGCGCGTTATTGCCGGATAAAGCCCACGGCGAAAATGCCGTTACGCCAACAGTCGTTACCGTCGTTGCACCACTGCTTTGACCTGCCAAAGGATCCTCCCATTTACTGGTCGACGAATTCCATCGTTGGGCAAGCAATGTCGAGATCGTACCTACTTCAGCAGCCGTTGCTGAAAAAGTTAACGTGGCTGTGCCACTGGGACCATCTTTGTCAATTTGCCAAAACCTGTCAACAACGTTAGCACTATTGTCCGCTCCAAATCTATTCACGTCCATAACCGATACCGGACTGGTGGGATAAGGTGTGTTGTTTGATGCGGTAGGATACGTTGATACAGTTACATTACCCATATTGCCAGCGGTCGCTGTTAAAGTGAAGGGAATGTAAACTCCTGCAACTGTGGCAAATGGGAAAACGTGAGCACTGGTGTTAGTTCCGATACTCCATATTACTTTACTGGAATTGTTGGTTTGTTCGCTTAGGATGTTTCCTGAGGTGCGGGAGAGTGCCGTGCCTGCCGCATTATTTATAGTTAAGGTATTTGAATTTAGATTCAGTTGGCCTGCAGTGAGCGTTAAGGAGTTGATAATACTTATATTTCGCTGCAGGGTGAAACCAGTGGCATTGCTTACAATCAGATTGTTAAAACTAATGGCAGACGTTCCTGAGATAATCTGGGAGGTTGAGCCATTGAAATTAACGGCAGTTCCTGCATCCGTCAATGTTCCGTTATTTGCAAAATCGCCATAGAAAGTAATTGTCGCGCCTGCATGTATCTGAAGGTTTCCGGTGTTCGTGAATTGGATCTGAGCATGAAGAATTGCAAAAACAAATACCAACGCGAAGGACATGTATAGCTTTTTCATCAATCTGATTAAGGGTGGTTTCATGTGTTAATAATTGTTTTTAGTTGTCACATGGAATCGCATGGTTAATTAACATCCTTTTGGGTGAACGCAGTGCATGGCCATTTCACAGGTTTATTTGGTTTCAGTAAACCATTGTACGTCCTGAAAAGTCGTAGTCTCACCACTTGTTCCTGAAGTACAATAAAGTTCGAAGTAATCGCCTGGTCTTATATCGGTCAGATAAATCGTTGTCGCAAACTGGTTTGGCTGATTAGCCGTTGAGAGGCGTAAATCTGTTTCGCCGAATCGCGTAATTGTAGCTCCATTTTTAACAATTGCAATGGATATGGTCCGGTTGTTACTTGGGACGGTAATGTTACCCGTGATTATAGCCCAGCCATCGCTCTTATTTAAAGGTTGATACGTGATTTTGTTGGTTGCAACGGTCCACTTTGTGGTGGTGGAAGTTTGACTGCCCCAGTTCCCCTTTACCCACGTCCCCGCCGAAGGAATGGAAGTTGCCGAAGAATTATTATTTACATTTATCCGGCAGTGAGGATTCTTGTCCGGCCCTCCGGAATTGTTTCGTATAAATGCATTTGCATCTCTTCCAGTGGAAAGGGAAAAATTAAATCCACTCATAAACACCCCTTCGTTGTTCCATGTATTGTTCGTAATAAACATGGTTTTAAAGGTTGTTGACGCGCCGGGGGCATATGAAATCCCAGTACCAGTCCCTGTGGAATTATAAAACCCGCAGTTTAGTATGGAGATAACTGCGTTCGTACCTGTCGCATAATTGATCCCAAGTGCGCATCCGATAAAATCAGTTTCAGAAATTTTAAAAGAAAGGCCGCCTAACGCGCCAGCTGCCAGTTCGATACCCGCCGTGGTCGCGTTGACGATATCCACTTCAAACACCCAAAATTCAACATTGCTCAGGGCGACGATTGCCTTGTTAAAATCATCAAAAGTGCAGTCCTTCACCTCGTAATATTCATTGCTCGTTTCCAGGTGGATGGCGTCAACACCAACGGCGCCGCCGTCAAAGGCGAGCATTTTAAAATAACTTTCAGACTGGCAGACAAACATGCTTCCAGACAAGCTCGGGTCTGCGCTAATGGTAGCCGCACCATAAGAACTGCCCTGTATGGTGAGCGGGTACGGTAAAGCAATCGTTTGCGTCGAAGTTATTGGATAATCTCCACCAATTAGCCTAACTACCGAAGGGGCCACCATATGCGCATCTATAAATTCAATAACCTCTTCGATAGTGGTCCAACTGCCTGTAGCGGATACATCGAATACATTGTCTGTTCTTCCATCATTTCCCTGAATAATCCAATTGCCGCCGGACGCGACATCTGTTCTTGCCATCCATCGAAAGTGTTTTGAAATCGTTACGTCATCGATCGTAGACGAGCCACTGGGGACGACGTTTACCTGATGGATATGCGTACCTACATTCTTGACTGTCATAGAAAGGCCATTGTCCGCTGCAGTAATCACCGGGAGCGTCAACGTAATATCATTGCTGGCGATGACAAAATTTTCAGACTTTAAAAGTGTAGCCGTGGCAGTTTTGCTCACGATACTGGCCACACCCTGACTAATAAACGCAATCCATTGACTTCCACTCCAGTAATAGTATCCATCGGCCAGCGTTCCCCCGGTGCTGTAGACAAGCATTCCTGCCGGAACGGTACCGGTAAGTGGCGTTACAACACTGAGACTGTTTAACGCTAATCGGGGCGGAAGAAACCCTTTATTTGTGCTTTCCAATTCGAGAAGGGAATTAGTGTCAATAGTGTTGGGATTGTTGCCTATCTTTACCTGAGCATTTAAACTACCAACGATACCACAGAGGAGGATAAAAAGAAATATTCTATTGTTTTTTGCAGGGTATTTTTTTGCCATAACTGTTCGTTCTTACAATTGACGTAAAGATTCAACTTTATAATGTCGCGGAAATCAGGGGAATCCTGATTTTAACATGGCAGAAATCAGGGAATCCCTGATGTTGAGAGACAAGCCAGGGTCTAAAAAAAACTTGGTGAGAAATTACGGCGAATGAGAAAACCTTACAGCTCTTGGACTTTGTCCAATCTCTTTTTTCCCAAGTTAGTTTTTGATTTTTTAAAGGAATGATTTGTACCATTTGTATCGATTGTTATTTTTTCCATCAACCTGTAACTTTGCCTAGCTAACAAATCATTATGCCCCACCCACTTGAGTTTAATTCCATACGCAGCCGGATGGTTATTGGGTTTCTATTCCTTACTTTGCTCATTCTTGTGCTGGCCCTGGTTTCCCTATCCATTATTGATCGGGTGACACGTATCGCCGACGTTCACGCGACCATCAACCAGCTGGAGGTACTCACGCTCAACCTACTAAAGTCGGACAACGACTTCTTTGATCAGGAAACAACAAATGAGAACTATTTTCAAAAACGTGAGAGTCATTTCCTGCACCACCGAGATAGCCTTAATAAACTCATCAATCGCGAGGCTAAAGAGCTCATCAAACGTAAAGAGATTGAATCCTTAAGAATCCCCAAAGGAATTGAGATCATTGATTCCATGTTGCACCGATACAATACCGGATTTCACAAACTGGAAAACCTCGTGTATAAGAAGGGCTTCAAAGACTACGGTACCGAAGGTGCTATGCGCCGTCACGCGCACGCGCTGGAAGAATGGGCTATGGGTGAAGATATGTTGTCTATTTTAAACCTGAGGCGCCATGAAAAGGACTTTTTGCTACGAAATGATACATCTTATCTGCAGCTGTTTCGTCAAAGAGCCGATGAATTAGTTGCAAAGTGGTCTGTCAATCACGCCCGTGACAGCGCACGCAATCACCATCTTCTGGCATACAGGACAAATTTTTTCATTTTGGCAGGTATCCATCTTGAACTGGGCTTGACTGGTGATGATGGGCTCAGAAATGAATTGAATCTGCTCACCAATAGATTGAGCTCGGAATATTATCTGCTCACAGAATATTCCTCCAGAGAGGCCAAAGCCGCCTATTCCAGCCTCCGGCTTTTCTATGTGATACTCCTGGTGTGCGCAATAACGTTTTCACTACTGTCAGGCTACTGGATCTCGAAACGATTGTCCGAACCTATAGCCCATTTATCACGGGTAATGGGCGCGGCGATTAGAGCAAAAACCCTTAACGCGCAAGATCTGCGGATTTCCAATGCTGCGCAGGAAATACACGATCTCGCGGACTCCTTTACATTATTGGTTAAGCAACTCAGATCTCAAATGGGGAGCATTCGCGATAAATCGAGGCTTTTAAGAGTCAGAAACAAAGAACTCAGGAAGGTAAATCGTGAAATGGACAATTTTCTGTACAGCACCGCGCATGACCTGCGTTCTCCCTTGACATCACTTCTCGGACTGATCAACTTGATGCGCCTTGAAAAGCAACAAGTCAATTTGGCGTTGTATTTAGATATGATGGAAAAAAGTATTCATCGCTGCGAGCATTTCATTTCACAAATTGTAAGCCTGTCCAAGAATAAAGGTGCGGCGATACAGCCTGAGCCATTGGATATGCAGGCCATTATCTACGGAATTTTCGATGATCAACTGTTCATCGAAGGTGCTTCCAGAATTCGAAAGATGGTGTCCGTTCATGGCGATACAGATTTTCATTCCGATAAAAACAGGGTCACAATAATTTTCAATAATCTGATCTCGAATGCGATTAAGTATTCGGATCCGGATAAATCAGAACCCTTTATAAGAATCAACATCCACATTCATTTTAAGGAGGCTCGGATTGATTTCTCGGATAATGGACTGGGGATTGGGAAAGAACACATCGCCAACATTTTTAAAATGTTTTATCGCGCACATCATCATTCCAAAGGCTCAGGGCTTGGCCTGTTTATCTTTAAAGAAACGCTCAACAAATTAAATGGTGAAGCGGTTGTGGAGTCTGATCCTGGTATTGGGACAACCTTCTCCATTACGCTTCCCAACCTGATAAACGGAAGTAAAGAGAATTTTGAACATTCCGGCCAGGATGTAACATCGCTCGTTTAGCGCATTGGTACTCTGTGGGCAATTCAACGGGTGAGTTTCCTATTAAAACAACAGGAGCAGATGACTCTTAACACGTGCCTCACCGTCGTCAATAACAGACCGGCTTATACTTGAAAAATCGATATGACAAGTCAGAATGAACACGGCTTGAGCGGGAAGGGCAAGGGCATTCCGAAAATTATTAGATTGCAGATGTATGAATACAATTCAAACGAAAAAAGTTTGGGACGAAGCCCTGCAAAAAACATCCGGAGCTGAATTTTACAAATGCGCCCTGCAGGTAAATCCCTATAGCTACGCAACATACAGAGGAGTGCAAACAATGGATGAGGATGTCTACAACCTACAAATTGCTGAAGCGTGCGATAAGAACGGTATAACGGTAATTGGACTAGCTGACCACGGAGCGGTGCAAGAGTCGGAAAAACTGCGAAAAGTCTTAACGGCTAACGGAAAAATTGTTTTCCCTGGATTTGAATTATGCAGCAGCGAAAAGGTCCACATGGTTTGCCTATTTCCACCTGAAACAACTGAAACAAAGCTCAATCAGATTTTAGGTGCGTTGCAGGGTGGATCTATAAAGGATAACGAAAAAACTTACCCGTCGAAACATACAGTTTTGGAGATCGCTGATATTGTTTTTCAGAACGAAGGGGTTTGGTATGCAGCGCACGTGAACCAAGACAACGGACTTCTTAAACTCCATCAAGATGGCGGAGGACTTGTGCATGTGTGGAGGAATGAAAAACTTGTGCTCGCCATTCAAATTAGCGAAACTGTCGATTCCATGGAGCCGAAGTATAAGAAAATCGTTCTAAACAAGGATGCGAACTACAAGAGAATCAACGCTATTTCTACGATTAATGCAAAAGACGTTGAGAAGCCAGAAACGTTGAGCAATATCAGAGCTTCATGTCAAATTAAAATGACAGAGCCAAGTATAGAGGCATTGAAGCAAGCATTTCTGGATGGAGAATCTCGAATTAGGCTTAATAGCGAAAGTGGAACAACTGAATATCATTCAAGGATTAGATCAGTAGCTTTTGAAGGAGGTTTCTTGGATGGCATTTTTATTCATTTCAATAACAATCTAAATACAATTATTGGTGGACGAGGAAGCGGGAAATCCACTATCATTGAATGCTTACGATACTGTTTAGGCTTAAAACCCAAATCAACTGATGCTGAAAAAAATCATAACCTTATTGTGGGAAAAAACTTGAAAAATGGCCGGGTGACTATGCTGATTTACTCACACCATCAAAACAAAGAATATGTGATAAGTAGAATCTACGGTGAACCGGTCCGGATTATGGAGAAAGATGGCAATATTTCACATTTAACGGTCGATGAAATCTTGCCGGGTGCAGAACTATTAGGACAAAACGAAATATTAACTATTGCTGAAGATGGCTCGCGACAAGTCAAGCTGCTAAATAGATTTCTGCCGGAGAAGCTCACCGATACAAATTTTGTACTCAGAAAGTTGAAGGATAATCGAAATAGGTTAATGGTCGCCAATGAAAAAAAAGAAACAACTGAGTCAGATGTCCATAAGTTAAAAAAGCTTGAAGAACAGCAAAAGAAATTCGCTGAGCTTGGAATTCAAGTAAAGCTTTTGATGGCCGAGAAATATGAACAGGAAAAAAACAGGATCGTCAACAGAGTAGTTGAAGAAATAGATGCAGGTATCGGTCGATTTGAAGATTTTAAAGCCGTTTACAATATAGATTTGACTTTTCTAAGTGAGGATGCCATTAAAGAACTTCCTAACAAGGATCTCTTTTCAAATTTCAGAAAACAATTAGAGAAATATACACAAGAGCTTGACCCGTATGTCTTGGAAACAGAAAAGGTTTATGCTCTATTGCTTTCTTTCAGAAAGGACCTAGAAAAGGAATGGGGGGCCCGGCAACAAAAATTCCACGATGAACTTATTAAAAATATTGCCACGCTGCCCGATATGGCGGGCAAAAGCGGAAGGCAACTTGGGGATGAGTATCTTAAAAATGTAAAGCAGATATCGCTAATACAATCTTCAGAGAAACAATTAACTCAGCAAGCGAAATTGGTGGAGGGGCTGAGAACAGAGCGAGAACAACTGCTCGCAGAATTGGATGATATCGTCTTTAGAAACTATCAGCAACTCGAGTCAGCGATAAACAAATTGAATAAGAACCAGTTGAGTGGCCGTGTTAGGATTACTGCTGAGAAAGGCAACAACAAGGAAAAATTAACGAAGTTTCTGAAAGAGTTGCCCGGAATAAATGAGAAGAGAGCTGAGTGGATTAATCAACCAGAAGCATTAAATATTCGGACGTTAGTTAAGCAAATTGAACAAGGCAAAGACACCCTGATGGAAGCATATAGGCAGCATGGACTAACGGATGGAGTCTCGGAGACATTAGTAAGTATGGGCTCAGAAAAGCTGATGGAACTGGAGGAGATAGTTCTAGAAGATGAAATTCAAATCGAATTGAATGTAAGCCAGGGAGGCCAGGAAAGTTATAGACGCCTTGAGCATCTTTCAACTGGACAAAAATGCACTGCGATTTTGCATTTGCTGCTACTTGACAATAAAGACCCATTGATCATTGACCAACCAGAAGACAACCTCGACAACGCATTCATTGCAAATAGGATAGTCAAGGATTTGAGGGCGGCCAAAGAGCGAAGACAGTTCATTGTTTCAACGCACAACGCGAATATTCCGGTGTTCGGCGATGCGGAGTGGATTGGAGCACTGGAAGCGCTGGAAGACCATGCATTTCTTTCTGACGACCATGTGGGCTCTATTGATCGGACCTCCGTAAAGATAAAAGTTGAAACTATTTTGGAAGGTGGAAAGAATGCGTTTGAAATACGAAGACTGAAATATGGATTTTAAATAATGACGAGAACTGAACTGTTAGAAATAATTGCTGCCGGAGAAAATTCAAAGGTGGAATTCAAAAGGGATGATGTTCATCCTCGACAGGTAGCACGTGAATGTGTTGCATTCTTAAACATAAAAGGTGGCCAAGTATTGCTTGGGGTTGAAGATAATGGAGACGTCTCTGGTTTAACAAGAACTAATTGTCAAGAATGGGTAATGGACACGGTATTCGGAAGGTACGTTTACCCCCCGGTTATTCCAGATTATGAGGAAATACCTACTGAAAACGGAACTGTAGGCGCTATTGTGCTAAGTCAGGGTATCTCTAAACCTTATAGCGTAAGAGAGGGTGAAAGAGATGATGTTTATGTAAGGGTGGGCAACATAACAAGATTGTCCTCTCCTGAGCAGAAATTAAGGTTAGCTCAAGAAGGTGGATTGATTCATGTTGAGACGTTGCCAGTAAACGGGACAACATTAGATGATCTAGACGAAGAAAGATTTAATTGGTACTATCGGAAAGTCTACAACGAAAGTGTACCTGACGGATCTTTGGAATCATTACTCCAACAACTTAACTTTGCTGTTAAACCTAGTCATTATACAGTTTTATCCATTGCAGGATTGCTGCTTTTCGGTAAAACTCCTGCGACAAAATTTCGACAAGCAGGATTCAGAATTATTGCATATTCTGGTGAAGAACAGGTTTTAGATTCATTATTTGATGAATCTATTGATGCTTCGATTACCGCTGTAAGACAAAATGGCACTATTGCAAAATCAGGGTTGGTTGAGATTGTTTTTAATAGACTTCAAGCGTTGATTTCAGAAGAGAGGCTTGATGAAGGTGAAGTTATACGAGAAAGAGTATGGATTTATCCGAAAGAAGTTCTTAGGGAGATAATCGTAAATGCTATTGCCCATAGGGATTGGACAAAGTTCACTCAAAATAAAATTGAAATATTTAGCAATAGGATTGAAATTATCAGTTCAGGTTCAATACCTAATAATCAAACCATTGAAAAAATGCTTGCAGGTGTTCAATATACAAGGAATCAGATTTTAGTTCGCGTGCTGCGTGATATAGGAGAGATGGAGGAACGGGGTATGGGGCTTAGACGTAAAGTTATTCCTGTACTTCGGGAACAAGGTTACCCTGATCCAATATGGGATGCCACGGATGATTACCTGAAAATTACTCTCCTTCGGAAGTGAGTTCTTCGGGATGTAATCGCCGTGTCAATCGATTTATGGGTAATTATCCATTGGATCTAATTGAATGATTAATGGCAAGTGCGACATCTTTAAATATTGCTACTTTGAGGGAGCTTATGCATTTACATTTATTTCTTTTCCTCTAATCTTAAAAGTCTTTGGCTTTGCTCTTCGAGTTGTTTCTTCATTTCATCGATTATACGCGATTGCTTTTGATTCTGCTCTTGGAGTTGCTCTTTCGTTGCATCTATTATTAACTGCTGTTCTTTGACGGCATTTATCAAAATATAGGTAACAGCATTGGCATCATAGTTAAGATAATCGACATTAGTTTCCTCATCTCTAAAGCTACCTATCGTATAAGGGGCAATCTTTTTCATTTCCTGGGCAATTATCCCTACGAAATTCTGACCGTCGTTTGGCATTCCAGCCATACCATTATATTGAAACCACACGGGATTAATCTTAGCAAGAACTTCTAGTCCATCGGTAAAGGGTTTAATTTCCTTTTTTAATCTTTTGTCGGATGCGGTTGACCATGTACCGCCTCCTGATTTAGCGGCAGTACCGTTGACTTCTAGTTTATAAGCTGGAGTAGTAGTACCAATTCCAACATTCCCTGTTCCATCAATACGGACTCTTTCATTTGCAACTGCTGTACCACCAGTGAAAAACCTAAGAGGCCTTGTTGCTGTCGCGTTACCGATGACAAAGTCGTTACCAGTTGCGTATAGGTATGCCGTTTGAGCTCCACCTAAAACGGGCAATGATGTATTCGTATAACCGCTGGAATTGATACCCAGATCAATAAAGTTGGAACTTTCATTACCCAGGTTTGAACTCGCTACTATATCTGAACTTGCGCTGCCCCCAGCCGAAAGGTTTTTGACATTGATTTGGAGATAATTGTCTATGCTCCCTTTGCCCGTCATAAGATTATAGGAAGTTGTTGTCCCCGCATCAATTAGTAGCTTTTCGGGATTTGTACCATCAAAAGCGTTTGAGCCAACAGCCATCCGTCCACTTTGCAGCCGCATAATTTCAGAAGTGGTAGGCGTACCATTATTCAGGGGGCCATTATAATCGTAACTGCCAAACACCATGGGTTCGTCACCATCATCACCGATAATAAAATTGAAACCTCCGTTGTTCGTAGAACCTGTTGACCCAAACTCAAAATAATCCGTTCCTGCGGATGATCCCTTTACCCTAAAGTTTCCATCTATATCGGTCCACATTTTAGGTTTGTAAAACTGTGCTGCAGCCGCTTCGAACTGCAAAGCAGACCGGACATAGGTTACTTTCTCACTTCCATCCTGGTAGTCAACGAATTCTACCTGCCCCGAGACATCTTGTAATCCCAGGGTCTGTCGCCTTCCAAATTCGAGAAAGGATTGGTTGTTTGATTTAAATATTAAGACTTTGTCATCAATGGTTCCCAGAAACTCAGATGCAGTTATGCCCGAATTTCCAAGTTTGGACCAGTCAGCAGCACCACTGACACCTGACCACGTTAAAGAACCGGAACCATTGTTGGTCAGCACTGAACTTGCCGCACCCTGTGTGCTGGGCAGGGTTAACGCGTAGGATGCCGAGGTGGCAGCCGAATTGACGGTCACGGTGTTTGCGTTATTGCTATTTGAAAACACCAATGACCCGTTCGTTACGCTCGGTCTTCCAGTGCGGATTGTACCATTTACATCAAGTTTGTAAAGCGGTGCATCCATACCCACCCCGACATTTCCATTCCCGTCAATCCGGAATCTTTCATGCGTTGTTAGCACCGTCCCACCCGTCAAAAAGATCAAGGATTTGGAAGCCGAGCCGGTACCGATAAGTAGATTCTGACCCACGTTAAACAAATGTGCATCATTTGCCAACCCCATCACCCCGCCGCTGTACACACTGCTGTTGATGCCCAGATCCACATAGTTTGTGGTTGGAGTACCATTGTTGGCAGTGGCTACTACGTCCGTGGACGCGTTTGCTCCAGCGCTGGTGTTTTGAACGTTGATCCCAATATTCTGTGCGGACGCAAACGGAAGGACGGCCATGACGGTTGCCAAACATAAAAAATAGTGCTTCATAATGATGAAATTTTACCCAGTTGTGATTGAACGCAACTTAGCTCCCGGGATGTTCGAAAAGATCAGGGAAATGCTTGCCTTTAGAAATCAGATTATCTCGCAGAACTGCGAGAATACCCGACTTCAGGCACATACGCTACGTGTGCAAACTCATGTAGTAACTGAGATGCACTAGTCCAGCATCACCTTTATACGGGAATCGATCAGCTCAGTATATTGCTTTTTATACTCATCGGGCAAGAAGCTTATGGAGATCAAGTCGTCAAAATCTTTTTCGAAACCTATTTGACGGATTATAATCTTATCTGCGACTGAAACATCGATCTTTAACTGGGAAGCGAATTCTAGAAAGTCCTTTTTCTTAATGTTGTTTTTCTTTCCATTCAAATGCATGGCCATTTGTTCTTTATCATCCGGCATAGCCAATGCTGTACAAAGGAGATCATAAGCGGGTGCAAGCCTGTATTGATTATCACTGCTTTTGATCATCGAAAAATTCTTCAAATGCATATCCGCATTCCCGGTTAAGAAAGCAAAAAGTGTCAATTCAAAATAAAACTGTACATCAAGTCCTGGGGTAGAAGAATTCCTGGCAATTACTTTTCCAGCCTTCTCCATCGTGCTGTTATACTTGTTGTTTCCAGTACTCGGCAGTTCGCTGAGTTGACACAAATCCTCCATGTGTATTTTTCCATGTTCTGTTCTGTCAAATCGCTTTGTGATATAAGCAAGGCTTCCATTACTGGTACGAATGAGACTATGCTCTGCTGTTTTGATTCCGGCAAGTTCAGCAAGCTTCATAGTCAGGTCTTCATTTTCCGGTAAATGTTTAAACCCGTTGGACTGTGGCTTGAGAATGTAATTGCCCCATAGCCCAACGATGGTTAACCTTGATTTTTTAGGGTCATCTTTATTTTCTTGCAGCGTAAGAGAAAGCTTGGGCTGAACGCCTGGTATGGCTACTCTGAGCTTTACGATCTGCCTGGCCATTTCTTCGAGATCCTTTTCTGCTATTGAAAATACGGGAGGAGTAGCCGTGCCATAAAATGCTTTGCTACACTTTGCGTGGTACTCAAAAGCGGCATCCGCCGCTAATTCCTGATAGCAGTATAAACATCTCTTCTTCTCCATGTCCCTTTTTTCATTCTTCATTTCGGATGACACCTGCTGCACCTATGCAGTCTTTGCATACGGTAAGTAATAATTCCATTCTGTCTTTCTCATCTAGTTTCCAATTCTTCACCGTAATGTGCAGAAGCCACCCTTCGGGAATAAGGCCGTCAAAAAAAGGAATCAGGTTTCGGCCATCACGATAAACATCCTCACGTACCGGCAATGTCTGACTCACCGGGCCATGTACAGGATTTGCAACATAGTCAGGCAAGTATTGGAACCAATAACCGTCCTCATCCTGCCAGATGTCTCCAACGGGCTTATCGTGAAGTAAGACTTTTCCGGATTTGCTCATGCTTGAGTAGTTCTATGTTATCTATATCCTGTTGTTGTATTATTTCTATCAAGGAGTCATCTTGCCTGGCTTGCCATTGCAGAATATTAGGAAAGGGCACTACTTTCCACGCTACAATACTGCTGCGGTCATCTCTTATTTCCTGAACCAGAAATCCAGATACTTTCCTTCGATCCTTGAGTGTGATTTCAACGGGCTTGTCCTTGTAAGAAAACCACAGCTGATAGGGATCAA
>JANNPM010000524.1:0-10247 GCA_031400145.1 Chryseolinea sp.
TGGACGATCAATTCAACCACCCAGACCAAATTTACGTCGGGGACTGTTTCATTCAATGACCTTAGCTCCGGATCATATCAATACACGATCGTCGACGAAGGCAACGGTAAATCCTGCGGCCCTGTCGACTTCTTCCTGGACTTAAAAACACAGGTGGAGATCACCGCCAAAGAAGTAATAGCCAACGTGACCTGCTTTGATGGAACTGATGGCAATGTCATCCTTACAGTAGATGGAACCACGACGGGTCAGTACTGGTATTCTTATGTACTTGACGGAACTGAGTCATTCGCCCAGACATTTACACCAGGGGCGCCACTACCGGGTGGGCTACCTGCTGACGACGAAGACTTTATCATCCTTAAAGTTGACGATAACTCCTCTTTTACATGTCCCGATACGGTGATGGTAAGAATCAAGCATAGGTTTCCTAAAATTGACTTCGTGGTTGCCTCTACTGACGTGACAACGTGTAACGGAACAGATGGCGGAATTCAGGTTACGGCAGTTGCCGGCGGGGACTCCGGCGCAGATGCGTTGCAGATCAGGTTGAAAAGGGCTGTGTCGTTCAGCACCGATCCTTCGGGCTATACAGTACTCTATGACTTTGAGGAGGTAGCCGGCGGCACAAAGTCGTATGCCGACCTTCCGCAAGGAAATTACATCGTCGACGTCCGCGATCATCTAGACTGCATAGAGAGCAAATCTATTGCCGTACAGGCTCCAGGCCAGGTCTCTTTAACCTCGGTAACTATCGTGGCTGAAGATGCCTCATGCGATAACGGTGGCGAAAGCGGCACGATAAACGTAAGTATTAGCGACGCGGGTATCTACCAGGTAGCGCTGAGTCAGGATCAACTTAACGTTCCAGCAGACAGTGTGTTTGTAAGCTATAATTCACCAAGTCTGCCGAGCATCAACTTTACGAATCTGGCCAGTGGCGTGTATTACATTTACCTGAAATCAAGCACAACGATATGCCCTACACGCACTGATGCAATCATTATAAATGGTGTTAAAGCACTTGCTGATTTTGATGTGCTGTCGAATTGCGAAAATGTAAACCTGACGTTAAACAATCTTACCGGTGAACGTGAACGCCCATTCGTTATCCGGGTTTTCAGTAATGGTGACAAGTTCTTTAAGATCGACAGCCTGTCAGAGGATGAAATACCTTTATCCAACTCGGTATCATTTAACTATGCGCCTCCGCAGCATACATTCCTCTCAAATCCTGGCACCTACAGATTTGTAATGGTTCAGACTCAAAAAACAGGGTCAGACAGCTGCACACTTGTGTCTGATACGGTTGTTTATCAAGTAAGAGAGTTGCTGGGAATTACACTTGGGCAGGTTAAGCCGTCGTTCCCGGAACCAAAGCGTACGGGAAGCATCGAAATTGCCAACGTCACCGGCGGGACGCGCTTTGTATCAGCGACCAATGAGCTTTACTACGAAATCTCATTGACGACCGCTGACGATGATATCGTGATCCTCGATTGGGAGCAATTGAAGCTCGATCCACAGAACAAGTTTATGAAGCTGTATGAATATCTGTCTCCCGGAGTATATCGGGTGATGGTGCGGGATGCAGCCGGATGTATCAGCACTTTGGACATTGAGCTACCACTCGATCCAAGTGTCTATGTACCTAACTTCTTTACACCGAATGATGATGACATCAACGATGAGTTTGAGATTCTTAATCTTCCCGTAGACGGAGCGCACAGACTTATCGTTACAAATCGCTGGGGTAACCAGGTCTTTTCATCGAATGACTATCGCGACGGAAATTTCTGGAATGCCGACGAAGCATCAGATGGCATTTATTACTATCGCCTGAAAGTTGAAGGCGGTGGAACGTATACCGGTTGGGTTGAAATTTTAAGGGGTTCGAAGCCTTAAGGCAGGGTCGTTAGAAAATGCAGCGAGTCGACCTGGTCAGCATAATCGTCAAGTCCGGGGAACTGGGCCTGACCGAATCTAACGGCACCTTTCTCATCCGACACGACGCATTGGATCTTTTGACGAACAGGTTCGAGCGCTTGCGCCAGTGCTTGAGGATCACTGTAAAACTCATAATAGACCAAAGCCAGCGGAGAGAACAACCTTTGGTTCTCTTGCAGCATCACAAATCCGTTGTCGAGGAACGGCGCACGTGTTACCAGCAGCACTGACTTTTGATAGTCATAATTATTACAATACTTATGGTGGTGTATGATCTCGCTGAACGTGCTCCAGCTTTCAAAAAGGGTATCGATCCGGAAGCCGGCGGGCATAAAAATTTTTGATACGTTCCGGCAACCGAGACCAAAGTAGCTGAACACGTCGTCACCAAGCGCCAGGAGATCGTCGTGAGACTCATGGCCATTGAGGATAGCAATGGATGTCCTGTTTTTGCGGATGATATGTGGATATTTGGCGAAATAATATTCAAAATAGCGCGAAGTGTTGTCACTGCCCGTAGCGATGATTGCATCAAAGCCTTTCAACTGATCTGCGTATTCAATTTTCGAAGCAAACCATGGATCAACAGAAATTAATGACTCCACGACGAACGTTAAGAGAACTTTGTCTTTCGAGCTGCTCTTGATCAATATACTATGGCCCGAGATCAGAACGGAAAGGAAATCATGGAAGCCCACAAGGGGAATATTTCCTGCCATTACGACGGCTATCTTTTTCTGCGTTACCTCCGGATCGTACGCAGATGTCCAGGCCAGCAGGTATTCTTCATGCAGCCATTTAATGATGCCGGCCAGGGATTTGCGGACGTTATCGATCGTAAACCAGGGGTTGTGATTCCGGGCATCGGCTGCTATCGATTGAAAGTCCTCATCGGACAATTGATCCAGTTTTCTACCCAATTTATGGAAAGCCTGAATCCTTTTTTCACGAGTCATGTGGACTAAACTTTTACTGCAACGTATTCGTTTTAGAGTTGTTTGATGTATTTTTGTAACAGAAGGGTAAAAATAGAAAAAGCATGGCAATAATGATTACGGACGAGTGCATCAACTGCGGTGCCTGCGAGCCGGAATGCCCTAACACAGCTATTTATGAAGGGGGCCAGGAATGGAATTGGGCTGGAGGCACAAAGCTGGAGACGGTTGAATTAGAAGACGGATCTTCCGTGGATGCAAAGACTGCCCAACGGCCGGTTTCCAATGAATTCTATTACATCGTATCAGGCAAATGCACCGAATGCTCTGGGTTTCACGAAGAGCCACAGTGTGCAGCGGTATGTCCTGTAGATTGTTGCGTTGCCGACCCTGATATGGTTGAAGCCAAAGACGAATTGCTCGCCAAGAAAGCGTGGTTGCATCAGGAGGTTGAACAAGAATAATTATGTTTTTTCTGCTGACTGTTTTTTAACATCAGCCTGACATGCATGCGTGGCAGAGTTTCCTGATTCAGGGGCCTCGTGATCCTTACAAACGCAACCGGATAGACCGGCTAACGCATCTTTCCGCGCTTGATCAGATAGGTCTGCAAAATAATATCAAAGTCTGACTCTACATCGACTTCAATAAAGTCAATCTTGTATTGGTTGCAGCGCATCTTCAAAGCTTTATGAAAGTGATCAGCCTCAAGCTGGTAGGTTCCTTTAACATCGCCGGGGTTTACCTTCAGTCGTTCGCCACTCTCCAGGTCAATAAATTCCATCGGTCTGTCCTCAAAATCAAATAGTAGCTCCGTCTTATGGTCCATGATATGAAATACAATCACTTCATGCTTGTTGTGCTTGAGATGCTGCAGCGCCTTAAAAAGATCGTCGGCATTTTCAGACCCGTCGAACATGTCACTGAAGATGACAACCAGCGAACGGCGGTGGATTTTTTCGGCAAGCTCATGAAGCACTCCGGCAACATTGGTGGTGGTGTTGGATCCGCGCTTGTCTGGCACCGTCGCATCGACATCGTTAAGCATTCTCAGCAATTTGTCCAGGTGCGTGGCCGCGGACTTCACCGGCGTTAATGTCTTTATATCATCCGAGAAAAGGCACATGCCGACCGCATCGCGCTGGCGATTCAGCAGGTATCCTAGTGCTGCAGCGGCATACTTGGCGAATCTGATCTTACCTTTGTTTTGTACGGGATAAAACATGGAAGGAGAAACATCTATCGCGATAAGACAACGCAAGTTTGTTTCTTCTTCATAGCGTTTTGTGACAACCTTATCTGTTCTCGCAAATACCTTCCAATCAACGTGGCGTGTACTTTCGCCCTCGTTGTAAAGGCGGTGTTCTGCAAACTCCACGGAGAAGCCGTGATACGGCGATTTGTGAAGGCCGGTCATAAAGCCTTCAACTAATTGACGGGCAAGTAATTCTAAGCTCACCTTAGATATCCCATTTGTCTGCTCGATTCGCATGGGTTAAAGATATTACTACTTTAAAAAAAAATTACCTGGTTAAACATGAAAAGCCGAAACTAAAATATTAATACGTTTGTTTGTGATCATTTTTCAAAATACTGCTACCTTAGTCTGGACCAAACGTAAATTGAAACCTTAAATTGAAGGATTGTGGAAGAAAATAAGACAAATGGCAGGGACGAAATATTCTCTGAAAAAGTCAAAGCTGGCAAGAGGACGTACTTTTTTGATGTCAAGGCTACCCGTTCTAATGATTATTACTTGACCATTACAGAAAGCAAAAAGCGCTTTAGGGAGGATGGTTTTTCTTACGAAAAGCACAAAATTTTCCTCTACAAGGAGGATTTCAACAAATTCATAGACGCGTTGATAAGCACCGTGAATCATGTTAAGCATGAACTGATGCCTAATGTGGACTTTACGCAATTTGACCACGTCCGGGAACGCGAAGAGGCTGAGGCCGAAATCGCTCCGAAAATTAATGGTGTAGACACCGAATTAAAGTGGGAATGACTAACCTGATCTGAATCGATAAAGGGAAGCCTTCGAGAAATCGGGGGCTTTTTGTTTGCGAATCGCTTCCTGTCATTTAGGGAAGCAGTTCTCGCACCGCGGTAGGATTACTTTTTTATATTTGCGCCCTGATTATAAAAGGGAAATATGGGACTTCAGTGCGGGATAGTAGGATTGCCAAATGTGGGAAAGTCCACATTATTCAATGCCATTTCAAACAATAAGGCCGAGGCCGCAAACTTTCCGTTTTGCACTATTGAACCTAACGTTGGCGTAATCTCGGTACCCGATAGCAGGCTGAAGACGCTCGAAGAGCTTGTCAAACCTCAACGCGTGGTGCCCACTTCCATCGAATTTGTCGATATCGCCGGTCTGGTGAAAGGAGCGAGCAAAGGCGAGGGGCTGGGTAATCAGTTTTTGGCGAATATCCGCGAGGTGGACGCGATCGTGCATGTTGTAAGGTGTTTTGACGATGATAACATCGTCCATGTAGATGGCCGGGTTGATCCTGTGTCTGACAAGGAAATCATTGACACTGAATTGCAGCTTAAAGACATAGAGTCTGTAGAGAAAAAGATATCCAGGGTGGAACGGGCTGCAAAAAGCGGTGACGTTAAAATGAAGAAAGAACTTCAGATCCTTCAGCAATTCAAAGGGGCACTTGGCGCAGGCAGGAATGCGCGCACGGTTCAAGTAAATGAAGAGGATTGGGCAGCAGTCGCAGACCTGCAGCTCCTGACCGCGAAGCCAGTTATCTATGTTGCCAATGTTGACGAGGGTTCAATCCACACTGGGAACAAATATGTGCAACAGCTTACGGAACATGTGAACGCTGAAAATGCGGAAGTTGTCGTAATCAGCGCGGCCATTGAGGCCCAGATTGCCGAACTAGAAACCGTGGAAGACCGCCAGGTTTTTCTTCAGGAGTATGGCCTCACAGAATCGGGCCTCAACAAGTTGCTACGAGCATCCTACCGTCTCCTTGACCTGATCACCTATTTCACGGCCGGTGAAAAGGAGGTTCGGGCCTGGACCATAAAAAAAGGTTGGAAAGCACCCCAGGCGGCTGGCGTTATCCATACCGACTTTGAGAAGGGATTTATCCGGGCAGAAGTTATTAAATTATCTGATTATCAACGTCTTAAGACAGAGCAGGCATGTAAGGAAGCAGGTAAAATGTCTGTTGAAGGCAAGGAATATGTGGTTCACGACGGTGATATCATGCATTTCCGCTTTAACGTGTAAAGTTTCGCCCAAAATCTTAGAACGTTTCCGTTTTTTTATTAGTTTTATAAACTACTCATAGTCAGTATTAAGCAGTATAGCGCCGGTAGTAATTTTTTCACCCCATTTAAATTTTTTGTGGTTTGAGAACCAGGATAATTTTTTCACTGAAGAATAGGGGAGCGTATGTTCCATTTCACCATCAGTATCTTCTAGCGCAGGTTATCAAGGGCCTTTTAATTTTCGGTCCGGAGAAGAGTTATCTGGACTTCAATAAGTACAATTTTTCAGGGCTTAAAGGTCAAACGAAGGTCAGTCGCAAAGGTCTTCATTATTTCTCAGCAAAAGTAACGCTGGTTTTCGCCTGTTCTGATAAGGCTTTCATGGATTACTTTCTAGCGCGGTTGTTGGAGCAAAAGGAGGTGATCGTAGGCAACATGCATCTTGTGCCTGAAGCAATAGAAGAAGAGGAGCCGGTAGCGATAACGGACGAGTCCAGGTTTCTTTGCATTTCGCCTGTGGTGGTAATTCCCGCTGCGTTCAATGATGATGCTGGTAAGAAATTTGTGTCACCGGAAAGCGACGAGTTCTCTGACCTGCTCTATGATTCCACACTTTCAAGGATGGAAGCCCTTGGCACGTTCACCGCGGAACAACTCGCGTCATTCTATAAATTCCAGATCGTAGCTGACCGCGATTACATTCAACGCATACAGGCGTCTCATAAAAAGTTTGCCAGAATCTACCCTTTATTCGATAATGATGTCAAATTCGAGGTGCGCGGATATACTTTTCCGTTCACTTTGTATGCGGCCAGGGAAGTTCAGCAGTTCATCTATGAGAATGGACTAGGCTACTGCACACATAAAGGTTTCGGAATGCTGGACGTCGCCAACAATGATTCTATCCAGCGCGCGACGCAGCACGATGTGAATTACGCTTAACGCGGATTTACATCCACCCGTTTATAGCCTATAAGCAGGTCAGCGCGGGGTTGAAAGGATTTATTGTAGACGAAGATTTCGTAATAATTCTCTGTTTCAAAGTGACTGCCTTCCAAATAATGAGAAGGAAGCTTCTTTGACTTCACAAGATATTGATAGTCGTACCATCCTTGCTTCAGCAACAGCCGGGCGGAATAAAAACCTTGTGCGGAGTCGTATCGCATTTTGTTTTCCGGTCCGAGATTCCAATATGAGAAGCCGCCGGTAACATAAACATCTCCGTCAACTGCTGGAGTCTCCAGCGTGAAGGTGATGTTTACGTAATTTGTAAAAGCAAGATCCCTGTTGTAGTCGTAGTTATCTATTGTGAATCCACCGTTGCGGTCGCTGTATTGCGAATAAGTTTCGTCTGAACGCGGTTTGTCACGGGCGATAAACACTTCATAGGGTTTCTGCTCTTGCTGCACAGATCCAACATTGCGTCCAGGATTTTTGAGGGACCGAAGGTCGAAGAATCTGAATTCGTTACCTCCGCGAAACATTTTGGTATCATCAACGAAACGATATTCAAGCTCCTTGTCTATCTCGCGCACAAAGCTCGGCCGGATGTCGGTAGCAAGATTATCCCACCGTTGATTCTGCCGGATCACAACATTTACATCCACCAAAGGATTGAGAATGGTTATGTTGCTATAATTAACAGTAAAATTAAGTTGCTGATTAATGTCGGCGATAGCGCCGGCTCCTACCATATTCAGGTCGTTGGAAAAAGTAACGAGGTTGTCGAAAACCATAAACCTCTTCGTGAGGATGATGTCCTCTTTATTGCTTCCGCGATAAACAACTACAACATAGTTTCCGGGAATCTTCACCGCGGGCAGCGCGACCGAATAATGAACATATGGAATATGAGTGTCAACCGAGAACTCGGCATTATCGATGGGAAATTCATTATTTACCGTCAGGAAGTCCAGGTCCTGAAGGTCGGAGGCACTCCAGTCATGCTGGCAATGAATGATTCGTGCGTAATATGTTTCGCGGTCGCTGCGAAGGTGGTCAAACTTCAATGTCAGATTGGTGGAGCCAAGCGGCACGACAGCAGGCTGAAGCGGCTGATCCTCCGGAGATAACTCGATCGTCCTGATCTCCGGCTCATAGGCAAAATCGGTCAGGCGCGGCGTTTTTGGATTCGTTTCTGAATTAACCGAACTTTGAGCAACGGGTGTGCATGACGCCACGGCGAAACCCAAAAGAAGCAAGAAGAGAGGCTTATATATCATCGGGCTTAAAGTTAAGCCATTTCCAACTTTTCCGTTGCAGACCGTGTCAAAGATGGAAACCGAACCGCGAATCGGATACATGCTCACCGAAGACGAGCTCATTGAAGGATGCCGAAAAGGAAGCAGGGCTTTTCAAAAAGCGTTGTATGAAAGGTATTGCCGAAAAATGCTCGTGGTATGTCTTCGTTATTCAAAAACCACCGGGGAAGCCGAAGATACTGTTCAGGAGGCCTTTGTGAAAGTTTTTCAGGGCATTAAAGACTTCCGCCAGGAGGCCAAACTGGAGACCTGGATCATACGGATCATGGTAAACACGGCGCTTAATGCGCAACGCAAAAAAATGTATCTCTATCCTATGCTTGACGTAACTGAAATGGTGCTTCCCGACGAGGAAGTGAGCATCTCGGGTATGCATGTCAACGAGCTGCTCGCGATGATACAGGCCTTGCCACAAGGATGTCAGATCGTATTCAACCTGTTCGCAATAGAAGGATATAGTCACAAAGAGATTGCCACGCTGCTGGGAATTTCTGAGAGCACCTCGAAATCACAGTTTGCGCGGGCAAAAAGCCTCCTGCAAGCGAGAATATCAAAAGAAGCAACACATTATGACCGATATGGAGAGGCGAAACTTTGAACATTCGTTTAAGGAGGCTTTCAAAGAGGCCGAGATTAGTCCTTCGGAAAAAGTATGGACTAATATTGCGCTGGAACTGGAAAAGGAAGCCGGTGAGAAGATCAAACGCAAATTGGTCTTTTATAAGTTGCTCGCAGCGGCATCTGTTGCATTTGCAATAAGCTTAGGAGGCATTGGATACTATACGATGCGCGTCAGTTCTTCTCCTGACAACACCATCGCAATCAACGTGGAGAAAGACGCAGATGAGAAGATTGAGTCAGCATCTGGTCCAAAGTCGTTATCACAAAAAACTGAAAGCAGTCAACAAGAGGAAGCCGTACCCTCTGCTGAAATGGACGAGGCACAACGCGCCACGGGAACTGACTGGAAGGGAAAATCATTGAGTAAATCGGCCCGCCTCGGCGAGGAGCCAACGGCCGGCGAGGCGCGCCAACTTGAAATGGCTCCGGCGGAAAAAGGCCAGCTTCGTGAAGCGACTACGGCGGGAGCTGCATACAGCGAAAGCGGTTCTATCAATGCTGTTGATGAGATTGACGGAAACTCAGGAAGCGTAGTAGCAATTTCAACACCGGCATACGCTGAACGTCCGCTTCCAGCGCTCTATAAACTCCGACAGCTGACATTAACACAGCCGGCGGTGCAGGCAGACCCCGTTGCATTAATGCTGGCAAAACTAGCGGAGGAAGAAAGCAAATTTGCCAACGACGACATGCAGACTAAGGCCCGCAATGGTGAGAAACTATGGACATCAGCAGGATTTGCCGCCGGAGGTTTCAGCTCGGTGAATCATAGCGTCGCCGCTTCATCGCCCGCTAATACCTTGTCAGCACAAACATCGGTCGCGGATAAACAATCGAAAGCATCAGGAGTCGCTTATTCAATGGGTGTCAGCTTTGGGACGAAAGTCGCCAAAAGATGGATCGTTCAGGGAGGCATTAACTACCTGACGCAGTCATCAGATTATATCGCCAACAACGTGGTTGCCGAGGATAATTATCAATCACTCGAGGCAGAATCACTGAATACGCTGGGAGTTCTTCCGCAGACGGCGGATGCTGAGAATAAAATGGTGCCTACGGTTAGTTATTCCGTCAATAACAATGTTAAATTCTTTACCGTTCCTGTTCAGGCAGGGTATATGGTGGTGAATAAAAAATTTGGATTGCAACTGAACGCAGGGCTCTCAACAGATCTGTTTATAGAAAACACAATAACACCTGAAGGAGGAAGCCTTACTAAGTCAACCCAGGGCAGAGGCGACGATTCTCC
>JANNPM010000567.1:0-8071 GCA_031400145.1 Chryseolinea sp.
CCATCTCCTCTGTTTTCATGTAATCATTGGTTTTGTAGATAAGCGATCCTTCGGTGTCAGTGATCACGAAGAATGGCAATCCAACTTTTAATTCCGGAAAACGGGTGTCGTTACAATAAGTCTTGAATTCCGGAGTGGTATCATAAATTTTCAACAGTATTGCGTTCTCAAGCGAGGCAATCAATGTCTCATCTTCAAGTGTCATCTTTTCAAATGCTTTACAGTTCGTACACCAATTGGCATAGAAATCTATGAATACATTCTTCCCAGTCTTTTTCGCTTCTGCATAAGCTGCCTCTTTATCAAGATACCAACTTAGTTTACCCTTCGTTTCAACCTTCGGTGCGTCTGAAATGGTATTTGCAGCTTGCGTTGTGGTAGCGGATGATACCGGAATCATACCTCTAACTAACACCAATGCGCCAACAATAGAAGATAAAATCAGGAGCGATCTTTTTACTCTGTCTTCTACCATTCGGTCAGCCGATTGAAAATAGAATGTAGAGATGACAACAATGAGTGAGCCGATGCCTATTAGTTGAATGGCCTCCGCAGAGAACAACCATATCTGTAAGGCTTTCTCAAGATACGTCCACCCGAAGTACACGATTACGAACCCAAGAACGTACTGAATATACGTCATCCACTTACCAGATTTAGGAAGACTTACGCCAAACACTCCTATCAACAAAAATGGAATACCCAATCCCAATCCGAACGATAACATCTTGAAGGCAGTAGCAAAGGCCAGTGAAACTGAAAACGTGTCAACCATGCTACTTGCCAGTCCGATTAAAATACTTACTACCACAGGGCCAACACAGGAAGACGCCAGTAATCCGGCTCCCATTCCCAATAGGAATGTTCCGAATATACCTTTGTTCTTCGTATCAGTTTGTCCACCAAATAAAGGGATATGAATGAGACCGGCTGCCGAAATACCCATAATGATAATGACAACACCAATAATGAGATTGGTGACAGGCAAACGCATAACTTGATTGAATGCACCACCACTGAATGAAGTGATGATGCCAAACACAAGGTACATGGTAGCCAGACCAAGGAAATAACTTAGTGGGTGTACAAAACGAGCTGATCCAGCGCCACGTGCTTTGATCACATTAGCTGTAATTGGATACAGCGGATAGACACAAGGAAGTAAACTGGCTAGAAATCCTCCTAAGAATAAAAAGAAGTATGAGGCCACTGAGGCATTATCACCCGCAAGTTTTCCTTCAATCCAAGAATTCATTTCAGCAATACCAGCCTGGGCAAATACCCAAGCTGGAAGACTGACAAAAATGACTAACAATAAAAATGAAAAGATTCTCTTTGAAGTCATCACGAATTAAGCTTTGATCAGAGAGAATGCGTACAAGATTTCGCGACCTATCTGGTGAACGCGTTCGGTGTATTTTGCAGCTTCCTGCGGTGTACCGTCAAATTCTTTAGGGTCGTCATACGGAGTGGCAATGCGAACAGTAGCTCCAACTACTACAGGGCAGTTCTGATCTGCCTGAGAGCATGTCATCACGGCACCAAATCCACTCTTCGGATTTCCTTCACCATCATACTTTTTAGAGAATGCTTTGATAACAATACCATCATCAGCAAAACGAACTTCATAAACAGGGTTTGTGCCTTCACTGGTTTTCTTGATTTTGAAACCAGCTTCTTCCATTGCCTTCACTGCACGGGGATTGAAAGCAGTTGCTTCTGTTCCGCCTGAGTAAGTGATCACATTCGGTATGCCGTAATATGCTGCCGCTGTCTGCGCCCAAACTTGAGAGATGTGGCTTCTGCGTGAATTATGTGTGCAAATAAAAATGAGTTCTGCTTTTTCACCTGCCTTTACTTTACTTTCGACAAACAGGGCAAGTTTCTTCAGGGCTTTTTTACGCTCTTCAGGAATCTGATCAAATTCCTTTTTATAAGTCTCAATGTTTTTTTCAACAGGAGCGTAGAAGGTTGCTTTCTTTTCAGGAGTAAATGACATGAGTAATGCAGTTAAAGTGGTTAATAGAATGATCCGTTTCATATATGGGTTTTAATTTTAAAGTTAGTCTTGGGTAGCTACCTCGTGTTCCTTCGCGGCCAGAAATCGTTCTGCTTCCAGCGCAGCCATACAGCCAGTACCAGCAGCCGTAATCGCCTGACGAAAATGTTTATCCTGAACATCGCCACACGCGAATACGCCCTCGATGTTTGTTTTTGTGGAACCAGGCATTGTGATGATATAGCCTTGATCATCTAAATCGAGATAGTCTTTAAAAATATCTGAATTGGGTTTATGACCGATGGCAACAAAGAAACCTTCGATAGCAATTTCTTTTGTTTCTCCGGTGTTGACGTTCTTAATCCGCACACCCGTCACTACGGCATCACCTAGAATTTCATCGGTCTCTGCATTGAAGTACACTTCAATGTTTGATGTTTTCATGACGCGATCCTGCATGATCTTGGAGGCACGCATTTGATTTTTGCGTAAGATCATGTGAACCTTCGTTGCCAGTTTAGAGAGGTACAAGGCTTCCTCACAAGCTGTATCACCAGCACCTACAATTGCTACTTCTCTTCCTCTGTAAAAGAATCCATCACAAACAGCGCAGGCAGAAACACCGCCACCGTTTAATCTTTTCTCAGAAGGAATACCAAGCCACTTGGCAGAAGCTCCGGTTGAGATAATAATACTTTCAGCGATAACTTCTTTCTGTTCGTCAATGATCACCCTATAAGGGTAAGAGGAGAAATCAACAGCAGTAGCAAGTCCCATCCGAATATCGGTTCCAAATCGTTCCGCTTGCTTTTTCAAATCCTCCATCATGTGAGGTCCCATGATGCCATCCGGATAACCGGGAAAGTTTTCTACGTCATTGGTTGTCATAAGTTGACCACCTGGCTCCATCCCCTGGTACATCACTGGTTTAAGGTTAGCACGTGCCGCGTAAATGGCAGCGGTATAACCCGCAGGACCTGAGCCAATAATTAGTGTCTGAATCTTTTCCATTTTCATTAATAAATCTTATGAGTACTTTCTTGTGATTCAGGACTAATCACAACATCCTGGAGGGCAGCAGTTGGCTGGCTTCTCTGCATACACCGTCACGCTGAAAATTCCAGTTTTGCCATTGGTAAAATCAGCAATCTGTTCAGGGGTTAAATAGTCTTTCAGGATTTCATCTGGAAGTGTAATTCGCTTTTCTTTCTGTATAGTGATGTCAGAAAATCCAGCTTGCTTGATGATAGACAAATACTCGTCTTTCTGAATTGCCCCGGCTACACAACCTGCATACATCTCAGCATTCTTAGTCAGTCCTTCTGGCAACTCACCAACTAGTACAATATCGGAAACACTGAAATGTCCGCCTTTCTTTAATACACGGAACGTTTCTGTGAAAGCCTGTTTTTTGTTGGGCACCAGATTCAATACACAATTGCTCACAACAACGTCTGCTACATTGGCTGCCAACGGCATATTTTCTATATCGCCTTGACGAAATTCAACATTATTATATCCGAGTTTGTCTGCATTTATCCTTGCTTTCTCAATCATTTTGTCGGTGAAATCGATACCGATAACCTTTCCTTTTTCTCCTGTCATTGACCGTGCCACAAAGCAATCATTACCTGCACCCGATCCTAGATCAACGACAACATCACCTTCTTTTATTTGTGCAAACTCGGTAGGCAGTCCGCAACCCAGACCAAGATCAGCATCTGCTGAATATCCCTTTAGATTGGAATAGTCATCTGCCATTACCTTGTAATCCACTGTTGAGCAACCGCTAGTGGCTCCGCAGCAACTGGCTGCATTCAGATCTTTATCTTGTTCAGCGATCAGGCTGTATTTATCCTTTACAATCTGCTTGAGTTGTTCAGGTGTTTCAATGGTTTTCATATATAAATATCTTTAGTGTATTATTGTAATATTACGTTATGATTAAGCAAAAAAATGTTAGCAGCAGTCGTCCTTAGGAACAAACTTGGTAAACATATTAAGGAAAATGTCTTTGGCTTCTTCCCATACTTTTTCATCAATACAATAGTTTACTTTCGGGCCTTCGACTTCTCCTTTTATAATTCCGATCTGCTTAAGTTCTTTCAAGTGCTGAGTGATGGTTGATTGAGATAAGGGAAGTACATCTACTAAGTCATTACAGATACAGGTTTTATTTTCCAAGATGTATTCTAGGATTGCCACCCGTGCAGGATGGTCAAACGCCTTGGCGATTACTGCCATCTTATTCTGGCGCTTTTTGAATAGTTCTGATTTGGTGATTCCCATAGTATCGTAATAACGTAATATTACGATAAGTTCTCAGTATTTTCAAATTTTTGATAAATAATTGCTATTTCAGACCCCCCAGTTAATTGGATGTAGTAAAAGCAAAGATGATTAATGGATTCCCGTGCTGGTATTCCAAACAGCATTGTCCCTTTTTTAGTCATCTATTTAACCTTCTTATAGGCCTTATCCCGATTCTTGCCTTTAAAGAGTTGCCCGTTTTCTAAATAAAAGAATAAATCTGGCATGGCTTCGGCACGCAACAATTCTTCATCGGAATTGAAGGTTGCCTTAAACGTTGACATCGGTCTGTCGTCTGCGTGGGTCATGTCTGACCAGCCTTCATCGTCATAATTGTTCAGTCTCCATTTGTTGTTTGATACTTCATAATCATTTTCAGCAGACCGAATGAATATTGTATCCCTGACTGTTCTCATCCCAATCTCGCTTCCCGTTTCAGGATTCACGACTTTGAAAGAATACTCTCTTGTATAAGCGCCCGAAATTTCATCACTTGAACCTGAACCGCCTCCATTTCCACACGAAAAAATCGCAAAGCCAACTGCGACAATAAAAAACATTTTGTTTTTCATATTAGTTGTTGTTTATGAATCCTATTGCCGTGTGAAGCGCATTCTTCACAGCATCTTTTGTATTGCTCTCTACATTATAATACTTGATCCTGAAACTCTCATACGAGATATTCTCCGAGCGTTTGGTCTTCACAAACTTTGCCAAAAACCGGATTAGTTCGGATACGTTTTTATTCTGAATGACACCCGTTTCGATGAATGCCTTAATGAAGAACGCAAACTGCGATACCGACATATCAAATTCCAGCTTGAAGTCCTTTTTAGCAAAATCATTTTCCGCAACCTGTGAGGTGGTGGTTAAATCTCGCTTCCTCTCAAGAAACTGAACCTCCTCAGAAATCCATTCGGATAATTGAGTCTTTATTCCTTTCGAGGTAGAATCATGCACCATACCGGGTGTGGGAGGAATCTGGTTGATTGTTTTGTAGTGAAAGGCAAGTTTTTCCAATCTTTCAGAATCGCTTCCCAATTCTGCCAATTCATTTTGAACGTTGTGAACATAATATTTGAAGTATTCCTGACTATTGTAGTTCAATGAAAATAGAAGGGTTTGAATTTCCTCCTCATCTAAACGGTTGTCCGGATTCTTTTTGAATAGATCATTAATTGAATCGGTCAGCGTTTCCATGTATTGTATTTTCCGGTACGTTATACCTTCTCTTCCTTGAAGCTCACTTACATCTTTGAGACATATGGCAATCAGAGCATTTTCATCTGAGCTATCGTAGTTACGAATTTCAGCACATTTGTCCTGAGTGCTTTTCAGCATCCTCTGTTTATCCGGTTCTGGTACTTTAATATCAAGGCTAAAATATTCGGAAAGGTTTTTTCTAATAGTGTTTAGGATGTCCTCCAATTGATCATAAAGGAAGAATGCCTCACGAGACAGCCGTGAATGATTGCCCGCACTTTTCCCTTTTTCACTTCTCGAAATTTCATATAGTTCGTCAATAAGGATAATGAGACGATGCTGGTGGTACTGGACGTAATGTGATCTTTGCTGACTATTCTCCAATTGCCACACGCATAGGACAAAAGATTTTTTTATCCTGTCGCACTCAACCGCAACAGCATTTCTGATTTGTGCAAATCGCTCATCAAAAGCCTTACTCGATTTGGTCGATGGATCAATTGCACCTCGAATCAGGGATTCAATATTCTCAAATTCATATTCCAATTGTCGCTCCGTTTCATGCTCTTTGCAGCCAAATAGTTAGACAGGGATACAAAATTTTTGAAACGGCCGCTATAATACAATAGGATAAACCGTGTAATTGACTACATATTTCTATGTAGTTTCCCGGATTGGGATGACAATTTGGGGACGAGCGGAAATTCACACAATCTGGATGTCGCGTTGCTCCAGTTTATTGATCATTTCGACTTTGTTAGTTGCCGAAACCTTTGCAAAAATATTGGAAACATGTTTTGCCACTGTCTTTTCCGAAATGCTTAAATCAGAGGCGATGATTTTGTAGGGGTGACCCTTGATAATCAATCTGACAATTTCCGTTTCTCGTGAAGTCAAGTTGAACTTTCCACAATTTGTTTCTACAAGTCGTTCTAAACTGTTAACGCGGTCAAGCAGAATGTTATATTCTCTCCTCGATTGGTAAATGGACGAGCGTATATAGATGATGGTCATGATAAGGAATCCTGAATTGGTCAAGGAATGTTCCAATATCTGGAAGTCACCAAAAAATACAATTACCGGTAAAGTCACCCAACACAAAAGAGCTACATACGCTGCTATCACTAACTCAAATTTCGTCTTATCAGAGTATTCTCTTTCTCTGAACTTGAAAATAAACGCGCGTGTGGTTGCCCAAATAAAAGCAATGCCATAAAGAAACGGAATAACGACAGCTAATTTTCGACTCCAAACGAGGTCACCGGTGATGTAGTATGGAACCACAAACAGAAAAATAAATGGGCCGAAAAGAAAAATCAGCGAACCAAATGTCACGAAGAATTTAAGCCGTTTGAGATCGAAGGCCTTATAGTAATAATATACGAAATACATGGATGTAGCGAACGCAAAGAGATATGCCATGATGGTTTGCAACATCACTGGAATAGGAATATTTTCATCTGGGAAAAGGCCGCTGGTAAGGTTGTAAAGGATAAGGAAAACCAGAAGAATCAAATACAGTAGCCGTTTCTTATCGTTAGTCCTTTCAAGAAAGTAGATGATTTGAAAGAGGAGCATCACCGCCTCGAACACGATTATCGTGAACGTGACCATGTGCATTTGCGTACCCATGAAGTTCATAACATTTTTCAGTCTAATCCATCACCCCAACTATTCTCTCAAGACCTAAAAAATTCAAAGTGTAAGCTTAATTGTTGCTGTTGATTCTGCGAAGCATGTAAAGTTTGTAAGTAAGCTCTAATGACTGGAAGATTTCAAAACCATGTTTTTTATACCAAGGTAGATTTCTATCAACTGAAGTCTCCAGGTAGATCGGTCTTTTCTGTACTTCGGATTTATGAATAATTTCTTCAAGGAGTTGACTCCCCTTTCCTTTATTTTGTTGCTCTGGTGACACCCCAATAAACCAGAGATAACTGAATTGGTCTTTTGGGTGGAAAGATTTGATCATTGACTCCCGACTTAGCACCTGGCCCACTCTGGCTAATCCAATGACAGAAAGTGCGAGTTTTGCATCCCACATTATGGCACTCAGCGTTGAACGTTTCTTATCAGGATATAGGACTAAGGCACAAGCCTGATTATCATCTGCAATCCAAACTTCACCAAAGGCATTACAGATATTGAAAGAATAATCCATGAGCCCACGAATTCTTTCCTGCCTGTTTCCGTCTTCTTTGACAACATAGTTCACACTTTTGTTGTCATCAAATGACTTCGCAAGAATATCAACTACTAAAGACCTTTCACCTTCATCTGCACGTTTCATACTACCATCCTCAATAAGAGATCAGCAAGAATTTGGTTAAGGAAATTTAGATTTGATACCTGGTAACTATTACCTCAAATAAGTTAACCGGCCTTTTTTGGCCGACCGCTAATGCTTTCTGACGAAAAAAACAGCACCTAAAAAAGCCCTTAGAACTGATGTGTTCCAAGGGCCTTGTAAGGAATTCCTTCCTTTAATTCTTGACTCTGCTAAGAATGGGTTTTTGCTGAGCAACAGATAGCTTGTTTTTTAGATTTTGCAAATCTGTG